>CAYSMQ010000026.1:17413-21078 GCA_964432035.1 uncultured Ardenticatenaceae bacterium | reverse complement strand
TTCCTGGCGGACGTGGGTCTGGTGATATTGGATGAGGCGTCTTCACGGCTTGATCCGGCGACAGAGCATTTGCTGGAACGGGCGCTGGACCGGCTGCTGGAGGATCGCACGGCGATCGTAATCGCCCACCGGCTGTCCACCGTGCGGCGCGCCGACGAGATCGTCATCCTGGAACAGGGACGCATCGTGGAACATGGCGAGCGTGCCGTTTTGGAGGCTGACAGCGATTCACTGTTCCATCATTTGCTACAAGTGGGCATCGAGGAGGCGCTGGCCTGATATGAAGACGTGGCGCTACTTCTGGGAATTGATTCGCTACCGGCCGCGCTACTACGCTACCGATCTGACCGGGGTAACGGTGCGTTTCGCGCTGATTACGGTTACGGGCTTGATTCTGCGAGCCTATTTTTACGGTCTAAGCAACGAAAGCGGCCTGGCGGTGGATGCCTGGACGGCGGTGAGTCTGGAATTGTTACACGTGATATTAGTGCTTGTCAGCTTATACGCGGCCGTCATGGGCTACGTTAATTTCACGCAGCATGGGATGGCGCTGGTCATAAGAAATATGTTCGCGCGCATCTTGCATATGCCCGGTGCGCGCCCGCTTCCTGTGGAGGATAGCGGGGAGCCGATGTCGACGGGCAAGGTGATCAGTACGCTGCGCGACGACGCCAGGGAAATGGTGCACGCCATCATTATTATTGACGACACGGTAGCGCTGTCGGTGACGGCGATTGTGGCATTCGCCATTATGCTCAATATCAATGTGGCCATTACCTTGGGTACATTTCTGCCGTTGGCGCTCGTAATCTTTGGCGCACAAAGGCTGGGAGCGCGCGCCCGTCGCTATAGGGAAATGAGCCGCAAAGCGACCAGTGAAGTGACGGCGATGATCGCCGACATGTTTAACGCCACGCAGGCCATCAAGGTTGCCAACGCCGAGGAGCGCGTGGTGCGACGCTTCCGGCAAATCAATGCAGACCGTCGGGAGGCTATGGTGCGTGACCGGCTGCTGACGCAGTTTGTCGATGCCCTGAGCAATGGCACGGTGGATGTGGGAGTGGGCCTCGTGCTGCTTCTGGCGGCGCAAGCCATGCTGGCGGGTGAATTCACGATCGGCGATTTCGCCCTCTTTGCCTCTTACATTTGGCCGGCAACGCAGCTGATGCGCTCGATGGGCAACCTGATTACGCGCTACAAGCAGGTGGGTGTGTCGGTGCAGCGTATGGAACTGATTATGCAAGGCATGCCGGAGGGTGCTGTCGTCGAACATAATCCAATTTATATGTCCGGCAATTACCCGCAATTGACGACGCTGGAAAAGACGCCGTCAGATATGTTGCAGCACGTGCGCGTTCGCGGATTGACGTGTCGCTTCGGGAACGGCGCAGGCCTGGATGGCGAGCCTCCAGAAGCTGTCGTCCACGGCATCGAGAATGTGGACCTGGACCTGGCACGCGGATCATTCACCGTGATCACCGGACGAATCGGCGCGGGTAAATCTACTCTGTTACGGGCCTTGTTGGGGCTCATACCGGCGCAGGCGGGCGTCGTAACCTGGAACGAAATGCGCGTGGAGGAGCCGAGCCGTTTCTTCGTACCCCCACGCGCGGCGTTCACGGGGCAGGTGCCGCGCCTCTTTAGCGAAGCGTTAAAGGATAACGTCCTTTTAGGACTTGATGAGGACAGTGTGGATACCGGAGAAGCGATCCGGTTGGCCGTGTTCGAACGGGACGTGGAGGAGATGGAGCAGGGTCTGCAAACGTTGGTGGGCCCGCAAGGGGTACGGCTTTCCGGGGGTCAGATACAGCGCGCCGCCGCGGCTCGCATGTACGTGCGGGACGCCGAATTACTTGTTTTTGATGATCTCTCCAGCGCCCTGGATGTGGAGACAGAACGGTTGTTGTGGGAACGGCTATTTGCTCTGACGCCGCGCCCAACCTGTCTGGTTGTATCTCACCGCCGTGAGGCGCTGCAGCGGGCCGATCAAATCCTGATTCTTAAGGCGGGACGCGTCGAAGATCGGGGATCGTTGAGTGAACTGCTAGAGCGATCGCGCGAAATGCGGGCGCTGTGGTATGGCGCTGATGACGACGTTTCCTGAAGTTACCCTAGCGACGATTAGCCGAACTTGTCCAGACTAATGACCTCGACCTGGCCCCGGACATCCAACATGCAGAGCAAGCAAGTTGGACGGACGCCAAGAAGTTGTTGCACGGCGCGAGAATACTGGCGAAGCTGTGGTTTGTACGATTCATCCAAGCGCCGCTCGAGTTGATTTCTGGCGTATAGTCGGTCTGACTTGAAATCGACCACGTGCCAGCCCTTGTGGTTCTGAAACATGAGGTCAATGCGTCTACTCTGGTGCACACCGTCCTCATCACGTATGGTAAACGGAACTTCGTGCAAACGCCTATCTGCCCTGGAAATTGCGTCAAACAGTTCAGTATTCTGGAAGCGCCGTAACAACTCGACAACACTATGTACGACACGGTTAACGCGGAGCCCGTCCACGATGCCAAACTGGCGGACACGGGCTTCCATCCAGTCCACATAGTCGCGGTCGCCGGTATGCGAGGGAAAGCGCCACTGCTTGAGGGCTTCGTGCACGAGATTACCAACAAGCTGCCGCGGAACTTCAGATCGTGAATGTGAGGGAAGCACACGCCAAACCCGGTCTGCCTCTTGCTCTTTACCTGTCAGCTCTTGCAGCGGAACGACAGGTTTGACGAGGGCGTCAGATAGCGACCCGGCGCTGTATTCTTCGAATCCCGTTAGCCCGTCGGCCGTTGTGGTGACATCCGCTAACCGCGCGCCATTGTAATTCGGCTCGTAAATATGGCAGCCGACGGCATCGCCGAGAGCCAGGGGGGGCTGTAAAACGGCATCACCGTCGTCGCTTATTTGTAGGCCTGATTGCCTGAGCTGCAACGCATCTTCTAGCATGCCGAGCCATCCCTGCAGGCTGGCAATGTTACCGGAGCGGGTTGTGTTAATGACGCCATTTAGCAGCAACTTTTCGCGGACCCGCGTGGCGGCGACGTACAACAGGCGCGCCCATTCCGCCGCCTGTTGGCTATCTTCCCGCATCTTGGACAGCGAGAATGCGGCGGGTGTTCCATCTTGGTCCCCCGTCGCCAATTGGTCGGGCATGTTTGTCGCATCGACGGGCGCGAGAAATCCGAGCTCTTCGTCCAGTAGGCATCGTGTGCGGGTCGGGGGACGGTAGGACATGTCGCCGAGAACGAGAATGGGGAACTGCAGGCCCTTGGCCTGATGCACGCTCATGATCTGCACCGCATCCTGGCTGGCGATGCGCGCCTCACCTTCGCGCGCGATGCCGCCGCGCAGTTCAGAAACGTACTGCAAGAAGTCAGCGGTGGAGACAAAGGCGCTAATGTGAGCAAGCTGCAGCAGCTTGTCGACATTGTGCAAGGCGCGCGTCTGACCGGCGAGCCGAAGAGCAGGGCGATAGCCACTGTGGTCTAAAAAGCGCTTGAGTGTATCGGCAACGGATAGGCGCCCCACGCGCGGGTGGAGAAACGAAACCAGCTCCTGCATACGTTTGACGCGCGGGTGGGCGTCATCCAGCGCGCCACCGGATAGCGCCTGCCAGAGTGAGGCAGCGCCGGCGTCGCGATATTGGTCGATCAAGGCCAGTAATT
>CAYSMQ010000026.1:0-17403 GCA_964432035.1 uncultured Ardenticatenaceae bacterium | reverse complement strand
GTAATTGGGCATCTGTCAGGCCGCTAACTGGAGAGCGCAGCAAGCCGGTGAGCGCCAGGTCATCGTGCGGATCGGCGATGGCCTGTAAGGCGTTAAGCACGTCGCGAATCTCGGGTCGGTTAAAAAAGCCTCGTCCCGCCACAGTGACGAAGGGGATACGCGCTTCATCCAAGGCATTTTCGTAAGCGGCAAAAGAGCTGGAGGCCTGGCAAAGGATAGCGATGTCTCCGAAATGTAGAGAACAGCCCGGCGCACTGAGGATCTCGAGTAGCCGGGCGGTGAGTGCGCGGGCTGCCTGGTCCAAGGCGCCCTGGCTTTTGCTGCCCGCACTCAAGTGTAGCTCAACGAACGGCGGACTGAGTCCTTCTACGGGCTCCTCGCGGGTCGGGTGCAGCGGTGCAAACGGTTCTTGCCAGGCGTGTTGGTGGTCGTTTTTGTCGCCAAGGACCGGTTGGAGCATGGCGTTGAGCGCAGAAATGAGCCGGGCGTGTGCGCGATAGGAGCGGGACAGTTGTACAGCGTATCCAAGTTCGGCAATCCGTTGGCGCTCTTCGCGGAAGACGGTGATGTCGGCGCCGCGGAAACGATAGATAGACTGCTTGGCGTCGCCGACGATAAACAACTTGCCTTCCCGACTGTTGAGCAAGTTGATCAGGTCTCGCTGCCGGCCGTTTGTGTCCTGGTACTCGTCGACGAGAATGCCGCGGAGCTCTGCGCGCCAGCGGCGACAAACATCTTCGTGTTCGCGTAAGAGCGCCAGCGCCTGCACTTCCAGGTCGTCAAAGTCCAGGGCGCCCCGCGCGCGCAAGCGCTGCAGATATTGGTCTTCGGCCCGCTCGTAAAGACGTTGTAGATGGGGCAACGCCTTTGCCAGGGCCTCATCTGCCCAACCCAGATCCAGGCTTTGTAATTTGCTTTGGCGGCGCCACCAATCTCGAAGGTCGCGCAGCGCGTCTTTTACGTCTGTGACTTGTTCCTTGCCACCGGGCCAGTTCTTCTGACTGCCACCGCGTAGATTGATATCGTCCAGGTCGCGTAGAGCATCGCGGCGCTGTTTCCAATCGGTCGCCTGGCGAACAGCAGCGATGACGCCCAAAGCATCCTGGCGCTGAACTGCCATTAGATCGTCCTCGTTGGCGGGTTTGTTGCTCTGCAAGCAGTCTATTGCCTCATTCCAAACCGGTTGGCTCAGGGCTTCTTCAAGTTCGCGCTGCTGCCGTCGTCGCAAGCACGTCCGCCAATGGGCCAGTACATCGTTGGGTCGCTCGTCGAAAATGGCGCGCGTCTTGGGCCTCTCCTGGAGCAAACTATCGACGATTTGACGCAGATCGCCTTCGCCGAAGAGAGCGAACAACCCGGCGACATCGTCGCGAGCAGCGCCCCACGTAAGGGCCGCCTCGACGGCATCCAGTTTAATGAGAGCACCTTCGCCTTCCTCTAGCAGCGTGAAGCGTGGATCGAGCACGGCCTCGGCCGGGTGCGCTCGCAGAATTTCGGCGCAGAGGCTGTGTATGGTGCCGATGCGGGCGGCATCGAGGGCGTTGTAATGTTCTTCCCAGCGCCGGCGATCGTCCCGCGCCGGATCGGGATCGCGCAAATAGGCGTCGATGGCTTGCCGCACCCGGTTGCGCATTTCGCGAGCCGCTTTGCGCGTGAAGGTGATGGCAGTTATTTGGCGCGGCGCCAGTCCATCGGCAAGCAAGGACAAGTAGCGACAGACGAGGGTGAGCGTCTTGCCGGTGCCAGCGCCCGCAGTTACAACAAGGTCGCAATCGCGACGGGTGATTGCCGGGAGTTGTTCTTCATTGGGGTTGAGACTGGCGATAATGGGATGGATCATGGCGTTATTTAGTACGAGCGTCGGGGTGTATAGCGCCAGCAAAATGCAGCGCCGGGACAGTAACTTGGGCAGCCACCGTCGGGCGGTTCCGGAGCAAAGTGGCCCTGGCGCGCGCCGTCCACTGCGTTCCAGGCGTGTCCAACGGCCGTTTCCATTGCTGTGCGCGCATCTTCGCGCAAGGTGAATCTGCTTGCTTCAGCGTGCCGCACGTGCCAGTAGAAGCCGTCGACGACGGCGCCAAGTTGCAGCGCTTCTTCGACGGCTAGCGCATAGAGGGGCAATTGCAGACGCTTGCCATCGCGGTGAGCAGGATGGTTATAACCATAAGGTCCGGCGGTCTTGTAGTCGATAAGCCGCACATTGCCCTGGGCGTCGACGTCGACGCGGTCGACAATGCCGCGTACTGTCAGGCGGTCGCCGCTCCGCTGCAGGTGGAGTGGGTTGGAGCGACCGAAGAAGCGCTCGAAGTAGGTGGGCACGAAGCGGTCATCCAGCTGTGCCAGTTCCTCGAGACTTTTCTCCACGTTCGCGAGAATCTCTAGTTGCGTTTGCCTCCACCAGGCAGTTTCACGGAATCCCTCACGTTGCGGTGCGCTGCCCAGGACGTGGGGTGCGACGTCGTGTAGCGATTCTCGCAGCCGTTCCAGGTCTGACCGATCCGCAAGGGGAAGGCGTTGATAGGTCTGCTCGAAAAGTCGGTGGTAGATGTTACCCAGCTGGCGCGCGTCGAGCCCTTCAACCGGCTCTTCCTGCGGCTCGATACCTATCACGTGCGCCAGAAAGTAATGGAAGGGACAGGAGAGATAATTTTCTAGTCGGGACGCGCTCCAGGTATATTCTGAACCGAAGCGCCGGCTGAGACGTATTCTATCTTCGTGTAGCCATCCATCAAATTCAGATTGCATTGCCCCATAGCGGGCTTTGAAGACGCTGGCGGCGGTTTCAATTTGCCTCCAGTTGGGAAGAGCCGGAGTGGTACGCTGATTGGCATGAACGCGCTGATTAGTTTCATGGGGGTCGGCGTTGTGGATGGCGAACTGCATGAGCAGTTCAGCGTGGGAGGCAGGGGGTGGTGCGCCGGTCCAAACATTGTGATTCGCTTTCTCTTCGGCTGAAGCAGCGACGCTGGCGTCGCCGGTGAGCCGCTCTATTTCAGTCCAAAACGGTGATGGCTCCCACGTTGCACCGGACTCGGCCTGGGACGGTCGGGTCAGGAGCAGGCGACCCCAGGGACGGGCAACGGTTTCGTAGAAGTATTCCTGCTCGAAGCTTTGAATGGCGGGTTCTAGTGGAAGATCGTGTTCGGAGCGCAACGCCTCCCGGTCGGCCTCGGTCAAAAATGGATCTTCAGCGAGTGTAGCGGGGAAGAGTCCTTCGGAGAGACCCATGATGGCAAGCGCACGGCAAGGCACGCCACGCCCCTGGATGACGTTGGAGACAAGAATGGCGTTTCGCTCGTCGTGCGAGCCCGGACGGTAGGAGGCGGCTTCCACAGCGCCGGTGATTTCATCGTAAAATTGCGTGTAGTCAAGTGATTCGCGAAAGAGACCAGCCTGTTCGGCCCAAACGAGGCCATAAAGGACTTCTTTGAACGTATGGAGGGCGATGACATCACGACTTTTCAGGAGAGGATCGCTTTCAAGCACGCAGGACAGCATGTTGAGCGACGGGGAGACGGCGTCTTGCAACTCTTCGTCAGGATGGGGACCGATGAAGTCCTCGAGCCAGCGCACGAAGTGGGAAACCGAGTGGCTACCTTGCGGCGGAAGCATGCGCTGCAGGCAGAGTTGCAGCTTAACGTGAAGATCGGCGGCCTGTGTCCCACGGGGCAACGTTGCCGGCGGGGCGCCTGTTTCGTCGTCATAGCCCTCTTCACCAAGATCCGGCTCCGGCATTTGTGCCAGACGCTGCAGCGTCTCGGTCCATTGCTCATAGCCGGCGATTACGTTTCCCCAGCGGGCGACTAGCTCCAGGCGCTCTACGTCGGCGGCATTTAGTGGCGCTAGACCACTCGTGGGATCGGAGGTGGTCAGGGCATGCCAGTCGAAGTACGGTGAGCGCAGGGCGGCGAGAAATGCGCGACGTTGCAAGGCCGGTGAGCCTGCCGGTGAACTGCCCTCGTCGGGCAGAAGGAAACGCAGCAAGGAAAGAAGGGCGGCGATGCACGGATTCTCTTGCAACGAGGGGCCGTCGATAAGGTAGACGGGCAGGCCAAACTCCTCTGAAATTTGAAGGATGTAGGGACGATAGGGCGCCAGATCGCGCGCAGCAAGCGCCGTTTGCTGCGGCGGGATTCCATCGGCAACGATGCGCTCTTTTAGCCAGCGAAGCGCCAGGCGCACTTCTGCGGCGTGATCGGGAACGGTTGCCAGGCGGATGTCGTTTGTGGTCGTTGCCGGGTCAGGGGAGGAGCGGAAGAGGTTTTTCTCGATGTGGCGGAGGCCGCTTGAAGTGCCAGTCGAGACATCCGATTTCTTCGAGAAATCGGATTGCTTCATGCTAAGGTCCAACTTTTCCTCGAGCAGGCGGCGGACGCGGACGAAATGGCGGTGGGCAGTTCGCGGGTTGTCTGAGTCGTCCTCACCGGTAAGGGTGATGACGATCTGCGGGATGCGGTCCTGCAATTGAGCGAGGAGCGACAGCTGCGTTTGCGTAAAACTGGCGAAACCGTCGAGCACGAGGAGGTCCCACTCACGCAATGCGGGCGTCTCATGAGCGGCGAGTGCATCCAGGGCCAGCCAACCCAGCCCACGGTAGTCGACAAGGTAGTGTTCCTGCAAATGTTGCTGGTAGCGTTCGTAGATGAGCCCCAATTCACGCAGGCGGGGCGGATCTCCAAGGTCTTGAACGGCGCGAAGAAAGCGTTCGGGCGCGATTTGCGCCGATTTCATTTCGTCGATCACACGCCGGCATTCTTGGACAAATCCGGGAAAATCGCGCACGGCCTTGTAATGCTGGAGAGGTAACTCGGCAGCGACGGCGCGCAGCAGCCGGTACTGAACGACGTCGCCAATGCGCGTGTAGCGAACTCCGGTGGCGGCGAGACAAGCGACATGGAGGTCGTCGAAGGTTAGGAGGTGGGCACCGATGCAGCCTGGTGGTTGAGATAGGCGGCGTTCCCAGGCGACCAGCTGTTGGCGGTTGGCAACACAAACGCGCGGACAAGCGTGCAAGCCACGAGCGGCACGACGCACCTTCTCGATTGCAAAGCTGGACTTACCGGAGCCGGCGGGCGCCAGGTAAAGGGTAACGGTCATGGTTAAAGGACAAACGGCTGCAGGGGCGCCATATGCACGGAGAAGTGCCTGAGGACTGGCGCCTGCCATTCAATGCGGTAGCCGGGGATGCGCTCGCGTTTCTGATTGACGTAGCAAATCACTTCTCCCAGATAATCGACGTGGCTTTGCGTGTAGGTGCGGCGGGGAAAGGCCAGTCGCACCAACTCCATGGCGGCCGGTTTTTCGCTTCCGTCCGGCTGGCGGCCGAACATGACAGAGCCGATTTCTACTGAGCGGATGCCGCCGGCGAGGTATAAGGCGTTAGCTAGGGCCCAACCCGGATACTGATCGTTAGGGAGGTGGTCGAGCATGGCTCGGGCGTCGATATAGACGGCGTGACCGCCCGGCGGTTGGACGATGGGAATTCCTTCGGACGTGAGGATGTCGCCAAGGTAGGCAACGGAGCGGATGCGGTAACGAAGGTAATCGGGATCCAATACTTCACGTAATCCGACGGCGATGGCTTCGAGATCGTAACCCGCAAGTCCCCCGTAGGTCGGAAACCCCTCAGTCAGGATGAGGGCGTTGCGACAGCGTTGGGCCAGGTCATCGTCGTTCAGCGCCAGAAAACCGCCAATATTAGCCAGTCCGTCCTTCTTGGCGCTCATGGTACAGCCGTCTACATAGCTAAACATCTCCTGGGCAATTTGCAGTGGGCTCTTTTCGGCATATCCTTCCTCACGCTGCTTGATGAACCAGGCATTTTCGGCGAAGCGACAAGCGTCGAGAAAGAGGGGAATGCCCCGGGCGCGGCACAATTCGGACGCGGCGCGAATATTGGCCATGCTGACGGGTTGGCCCCCGCCCGAATTGTTAGTAACCGTAATCATGACCAGAGGGACGCGGACGTCGTCGTTACGAGCAGCGTCATCAAGGATTTCTTCCAACCGTTGCAGGTCAATGTTGCCCTTAAAGGGCCGCTCGAGCTGTGGTTTGTGAGCATCAGGGTTGGGAATGTCCACCGCTGTGGCGCCACGGTATTCTACGTTGGCGCGGGTGGTGTCGAAGTGTGTGTTGTTGGGCACAATATCGCCCTTTCGCAAGAGCGAACCGAAGAGAATGCGCTCGGCGGCGCGTCCCTGATGGGTGGGTATAATGTGCTTGAGGCCTGTTACCTCGCGCGCGGAGTCCTCGAACTTGTAGAACGAGGAAGCGCCCGCGTACGACTCGTCACCGAGCATCATACCGGCCCACTGTTGCGAGGACATAGCGCCCGTGCCGCTGTCGGTCAGCAAGTCGATGAGTACATCTTCGGCCTTGAGTAGAAACAGATTATGGCGAGCTGTATCTAGCGCGCGGCGTCGTTCTTCGGTCGTCGTCTGGCGTATGGGCTCGACGGTCTTGATGCGAAATGGCTCGATGATTGTATTGAATTTCACCTGCAGTGCCTCCTGCTACTCGACGCTCCGATGTCGCCCGCCGCTACCCTGTGGACAACGGAAGGCGTCTAGAGAAACTGGACGCTTGCAGTATAACAGAAGGTGCGGCTCGTTTCATCTCTGTCAGTTCACGGTATAATTGAGACTATGACAAATCGTGAAATTGCCGAAATCTTTGCACGTATTGCGGACATGTTGGCCATCCGAGGTGACAACATCCATCGCATTAATGCCTATCGCCGGGCGGCGGAGAGCGTGAGCGGCTTGAGTCGCGACATCAAGGCCATTGCCGCCGAGGATAAGCTGACGGATATTCCAGGCATCGGGGCCACGTTGGCCGAGAAGATAGAGGAGCTCCTAGAAACGGGTCAGCTGGAATTCTATGAGAAGTTGGCTCAAGAAGTACCTCCGCAGCTGGTCGAACTCTTGCGCGTGGAGGGGTTGGGTCCCAAGCGGATTAAGGCCGTCTACGAAAAGCTAGACGTGACAACGCTGGAGGGTTTGCGGCAGGCGGCAGAAAGCGGGCAACTGAGCGCACTTTCCGGCTTCGGCAAGCGCACAGAAGAAAATGTTATTAAGAGCCTGGACGCGCTGGAGCGGCACGGGGACGACCGCACACTGCTGGGTGTGGCCTGGCCTGTGGCGCAGGAGCTGTTAGGCGAATTGGTAGCGTTGCCGCAGGTGCTACGCGCGAAGGTTGGTGGATCTTTGCGGCGGTCGCGCGAGACGATTGGCGACATCGACTTGCTGGCAGCCGCGGAAGCGTCTGAAGACGTGATGGAAGCGTTTGCCTCGCTGCCGCAAGTGGAGTCGGTGATCGTGCGCGGCCCCTCTAAGACGACGGTACAGTTGCATAACGGCCTGCAGGCAGACTTACGCGTCTTGCCGCCGGAGCGGTGGGGCACTGCACTTTCCTACTTTACCGGCAGCAAGGACCACAACATGCGGCTGCGTGAGATGGCCTTGAAGAAGGGTTTGAGCTTGAATGAGCACGCGTTCCGGCCCATGGTAGGTGGCGAGCCCACGTCTGAAGGTGAGATCACGTGCGCCGCAGAAGAGGAAGTCTATGGTGTGCTCGATCTGCCCTATATTGCGCCACGTTTGCGAGAGGATCGCGGTGAAATCGAGGCGGCGCAACGCGGTGAACTGCCAGATTTGATCGAGCGTGAGGCCATTGCCGGTGACTTGCACATGCACACCACGTGGTCCGATGGCAAGTTGAGCATTCTGGAGATGGCGCAGGCGGCCCGCGAGCGCGGGCACCAGTATATTGCGGTCACCGATCACTCGCGCAGCCTGGGCATCGCCAACGGGCTGTCAATTGAACGGTTGGAGGCGCAGGCCGAGGAGATCCGGCAGGCAAACGAGGCCATGGGGGACGATTTCGTCATTTTGCACGGGACGGAGATGGAGATACGCGCCGACGGCAGCTTGGACTATCCGGACGATGTGTTGCAGTAGCTTGACTTTGTCATTGCCAGCCTACACGTTAGCCTTAGCCAGCCGCGGGAGCAGGTGACGGCGCGGGCACTGGGAGCGATAAACAATCCGCACGTGGACATGCTGGCGCACCCCACGGGTCGCTTGCTGCCAGACCGCATTGGCGCTGATCTGGATATAGAGAAGGTGATCCAGGCGGCGGTTGACATGGGCACTATTTTAGAGATTAACGCCAATCCGCAACGTCTCGATCTGCGCGACACGCATGTGCGGCGGGCGATCGAATTGGGTGCATTGATTGCCATCAACACGGACGCGCACCGCGCCGGCGAGCTGGATCTGTTGCATTATGGCATTGCGATGGCACAGCGGGGCTGGGTGACCGGGGAGCGGGTGGTTAATACGTGGCCAATTGAGCGCCTCCGTGAATTGCTAAACGCGTGAGTCGGCGAAGGGTGAAAGGGTCCTGCGAGGGGTCCTTTCAGCCCACTACAAACTGGTAACATAAATGACGTTTGAGACCGTTCTGGAAAAGGCCTTTGAGGGGCTTGATAGAGAGACGCTGGCGGCGCTAGAACGCGTGGCGCAAGCGCGACGCCATCCGGCAGGCACAGTTCTGTGCCGGCAAGGACAAGTGGAAGATACGTTCTATATCGTTGCCGAAGGTAGCGTGGCTATTGTTCAGGATGTAGAGGATGGGCAACAGCGGTTGCTTGCTACACGTACGGTTGGCGAATACTTTGGGGAGCTGAGCCTGTTGGATGACACGCCTCGCGTGGCGACGTGCATTACGAACACGGATACACGCGTGTTGGAGGTGACCCAAGAAGCGTTTGATACGGTCCTGCGCGATAGTCCCACGGTTGCCTATGACATCGTGCGCCACGTCGTAAACTATCTGCGGGAAAACGACCAGGCGGCGCTCGAGGATCTGGGAAGGAAAAATCGGGAGCTGCAACGCGCTTATGAGGAGTTGCGCCAGGCGCAGGCAAGGTTGGTTGAGACGGAGCGTCTTGAACGCGAGTTGGAGATTGCTGCCAGTGTGCAGCGGTCGTTACTTCCGAGACGGTTGCCGCAGTTCGATGATTACCATTTTGCCAGCTATCTGCGTCCGGCGCGGCACGTTGGCGGTGACTTTTTTGACGTTATTGAGTTGGATGATGCGCACGTGGGGCTTCTTCTAGCCGACGTGGTCGATAAAAGTGTTCAGGCAGCGCTGTTGATGGCCGTAACACGTACGCTTTTCCGTATTGAAGCGCGCCGATCGCTGTCTCCGGCTGCCGTGGCCCACGCTGTCCATCGTGGCATGATGGATATTTCGAACGATGCAAATTTATTCTTGACGGCGTTTTATGGTGTTCTGCACCGCCAAACAGGCTTTTTGCGCTATGTGTTGGCAGGGCACGAACGCCCCCTGGTCACGAGACCGGGCCGCGGCGTGGAGACGCTGCCGGGCAAAGGTCGTTTTCTAGGCATGCTCGATCCGCTAGAATTGGATGAGTTTGTTACCCATTTGCGACGTGGCGACCGAATGCTGGTCTATAGTGACGGCGTGACGGACGCAGTGAACGGCGCCGACGAGGCATTTGGCCACGAGAGGCTGGCGCGCATGCTCAATGAGAACGGTGACAAGCGTGGCGACGGCCTGCTGGAGCGGATTGCCGCCGAAGTCTCGGCCTGGACGAAGAATGCGGCTCCATTTGATGATTTGACGATGTTGCTGGTTGAGACGCGAGTTGATTAAGTAACACGTGTCACGTATCAAGTATTGCGTGACACATGAAACCTGACACCTGACACATGTATGGCCCGATACCAAGTGCCTCCTGATCCGCGCGAATCCGATTTGAAGCCACGCCGCGAACGACGGCAACGTCAGGATAGCCCTGATGGATTTCCCTGGTTGTGGTTTGGCCTGGGAATTGTGGTCACTATCCTGGGCATCGGTCTGGCGCTGGTGTTGGT
Source organism: uncultured Ardenticatenaceae bacterium (assembly GCA_964432035.1). GTDB lineage: Bacteria > Chloroflexota > Anaerolineae > Promineifilales > Promineifilaceae > JAAYYY01. The sequence continues at coordinate 7,501 of CAYSMQ010000026.1, read as the reverse complement.
AAATACAATGCTGAGTCGCGAGCCGCTGGCGACGACGTTGGCAACGCCAACGATCATACGGCTGACGGCTGAGCCCAGTCCTGAACCGTCGGCTACGACCGATTTGCCAACGCCAACGCCGATTCCTACGCTAACGCCTGTACCCACGCGCGATCTTTCATCGCCGCCGGATGAGGTGGCAGTTGGCTACTACGCGGAGGTTTCCGGGACGGGCGAGGCAGGTTTGACCGTTAGAGGTGGACCGAGCACGGATAACGTGCGTATCCAGCGCGCGTCGGAGGGTACGCTGATGCTGGTCATTGGAGGACCGGAAGAAGGCGGCGATTTTATCTGGTGGCAAGTACGGTTGCTGGACGGAACGGAAGGTTGGGTGGCCGCTGATTTCCTGGCGCCTGTTGCGGCGCCGGGCACTGAGCCGACGGAAGAACCTACGGCAGATCCTGTGGATGGGGACGCGAATGAGGAGGAAGAAGGTGCGGATTCGTAAGTTCAGGCGGCGGATCGGGAAGAGGGTTTTGAGAATCGTCCTGGTAGTTGCAGTTTTGATGGTTGCCACAGAGACATCCGATTTCTTGAAGAAATCGGATGTCTGGGCCGCAGCCCAGAGCCAGGAAGCGGACTTGCGTCTGCGATTACGTCGGGACTTTGGCTATGGATCTGGGACTCAGATTCGTGGGAGATTCTCGATGATCGTGGACGAGGTGGACGGCCTGCAGCGCGTGGAATTCTTGATCGACGATGAGGTCATTGGTAACGATAGCGAAGCGCCGTTCCGGCTACAATTCAGCACGAGCGGGTATGAGCTGGGTTGGCACACGTTGCGCGCGGTCGGTTACACGGGCAATGGACGCGAACTGACGTCAAATGTGTTTCAGCGGCAGTTCGTGACGGGTAGCGCCAGCACTTACATTGTGGTTGGTGTGGTCGTGCTCATACTGGGGTTCAGGTTTATTAGCTACCTGGTAACTCGAAATAAGACGACCGAACAGAAAAAGTACGTCTACGGTATGTATGGAGGCGCCATCTGCCCACGGTGCGGTCGACCGTTTTCGCGTCACTGGTGGGCGCCGAACCTCATTGCCGGTAAGTTGGACCGTTGCCCGCACTGTGGCAAATGGCACTTCTCGACGCGGGCAACGCCGCAGATGCTGGCAAGCGCCGAACGGTTTGCAGACGAGCTCGATGCAGAAGAAGGGGACGCCGTGGAGCGTCCTGGAAAACGTGACGAAGAAGAAAAGTTGAGAAAGCGGCTGGATGAGTCGCGGTTTGAGTGAGAGTTGTTTAGTATCAGGTGTCAGGTGAACGTGATACGTGACACGTGATACATGACACGTCAAAACGGGTGTGTAATGAACGTTGAAGAACGAATTGAAGAATTAAGACAGCAGATTCGTTTCCATCGTTATCGCTATTATGTGCTGGATGCGCCGGTCATTAGCGATGCCGAATTTGACGAGCTTTACCAGGAACTCGAGAAGTTGGAGTCGGAGAATCCAGAACTTGTGACGGAGGATTCTCCCACACAGCGAGTCGGAGCCGAGCCGTCGAGCGCCTTTGAGAAGGTTCAGCATGCGGCGCCAATTCTTAGTCTGAGTAGCGGTCACAGCATGGAAGACGTGGGCGCCTGGAGCTCGCGCGTGAGCCGGCTTCTCGACGACGGTGACGTGGACCTGAATTTTGTCGTGGAGCCCAAGATAGATGGTCTGACCGTCGTGTTGACCTACGAGGAGGGCCGCTTCGTACAGGGTGCGACGCGAGGCAACGGCCGTATTGGCGAAAACGTGACGCGAAATTTGAGAACGCTGTACGCTCTGCCGCAGCAAATTCCGGTGGATTCGGGGGCAAACGTGACGATTCCTGGCAGATTGGTGGTTCGTGGCGAGGTCTTCTTTCCGTTGGATCGCTTCGAAGCGTTCAATGAGGAGCAGGCGGCGAACGGCGAGCACATCTATATGAATCCGCGTAACGCGGCGTCGGGTTCGCTGCGCCAGCTGGATCCCAGGATCACGGCCGGACGACCTCTTACGTTATTTTGTTACGATTTTATCGATTGGGATGGTGACGGTGTTCCTGACCGGCAGTGGGACCGTCTGCGACTGTTGCGTGACATGGGCTTTCCGGTCTCTGACGACGTCTCCTACTGTGAGTCGGTAGATGAGATTGGGGATTTATACGAGCGCTGGCAAGAACGGCGCAATGAGATAAATTACGAAGTGGATGGCATCGTCATTAAGATTGACGACCAACCGCTGGCGGCGAGTCTAGGCGTCGTGGGTAATGAGCCGCGCGGCGCAATGGCCCTAAAGTTCCCTGCCCAAGAAAAGCTGACCGAGCTGCACGATGTCGTAGTCAACGTGGGTCGCACAGGTGTCCTGGCGCCGGCGGCGGTCCTAGAGCCGGTTGAAATCGGGGGCGTCATCGTGCGCAACGCCACCTTGCATAACTTCGAGGAGATTGAACGGAAGGATATTCGCGTCGGAGACACGGTCGTTGTCAAACGGGCGGGCGACGTGATACCTTACGTCGTGGGCCCGGTCGTAGAACGTCGTGACGGATCTGAACGGCCCGTAGATCGTCCAGATCGGTGCCCATCTTGCGACGCGCCGGTGTCGCACGTGCCCGGCGAGGTGGCAATCTATTGTGATAATCCGGCGTGCCCGGCGCAGCTCGTGCGGCGCGTCGAGTATTTTGTAAGCCGTGGGGCCATGGATATCGACAGCTTCGGCTACCAGACCGGAGAATTGCTGATTGCGGAAGGTCTTATCCACGACGTGGCCGATATCTATTACTTGCAGCGCGAGGATTTGTTGGCGCTCGAGGGTTTTCAGGAAAAGAAGGTCGATAATCTGCTAATGGGCATCGAGGCCAGCAAGGAGCAGCCGGCGGAGCGGCTGCTGACGGCTTTGGGCATTCGCTTTGTCGGGCGCGTTGTAGCGGGAGTGTTACTTGACGCTATGGGCAGTATCGACGCTCTGGCGCAGGCAAGTCAGGAGGATCTGGAGACCATCGAAGGCATCGGCCCTCAGACGGCAGCTTCAGTTGTGGCCTGGTTTAGCCACGAGCGAAACCGGGCGCTCTTAGAGAAGTTTCGGAAGGCCGGGCTGAATTCTACGACGGCAGACGGCGGAGGGCAGGCGGCGGACGTTCCGCAACCTTTTGAGGGGCTGACCTTTGTGGTGACGGGCACGTTGCCAGGCTTTACAAGAGATGAGGCGCGGAGATTTATTGAGAAGCGCGGTGGACGGGTGACGGGTTCTGTAAGCGGACGCACGGATTATCTGGTCGTCGGCGAAGATGCCGGAAGCAAGTTGGATAAGGCACAAGACCTGGGAACGACCATTGTCGACGAGGGAGAGTTGCGCGCCATGGCGGAGCGGGAGAGGTAGGGGTGCCTGAATTCTTTAATGTTTTACCACCGGCTGAAGCGCGTGAGCTGCTGTTTACTGAATTGACCCGACCGGTGGAGGTGGAGACAGTACGCGCGACCGAAGCGCTGGGACGCGTGACTGCGGCAGGAATTAAGGCGCCGCACGCGCTTCCGACCTTTCGCCGTAGCACCATGGACGGTTTTGCCGTGCGTGCGGAGGACACATTCGGGGCGTCGGAGTCCTTGCCCGCGTTCTTACGCGTCGTCGGCGAGGTGCCAATGGGGCGGCAGGCGCAGCACGAGATTGGGGTGGGAGAAGCCGTGGTTGTGCACACGGGCGGCATGATTCCGGAGTCGGCCGACGCGGTGGTGCAGGTGGAGTTGACGCAGGCCATGGGCGAGCGCTCGGCGTTGGAACAAGACAGCTTTCCCTATGAGATCGAAGTGTTCAAAGCCATGGGCGTGGGGCAGAACGTGCTGCAAGTTGGCGAAGATGTAAAAGAGGGCGACGTGGTGCTGGCAGGCCGCCGGCTGATTCGGCCGCAGGATGTGGGCGGCCTGGTGGCGCTAGGCATACTGCAGATCGAAGTTGCCCGCCGTCCACGCGTGGCAATCTTGGCCACCGGCGACGAAGTTGTGCCGCCGACGGAAGCGATAGGGCCGGGCACAATCCGGGACATCAACAGTTACACCGTGGCGGAACAAGTACGACAGGCGGGCGGTTTGCCGGAAGTGGCAGGTATCGTACCCGACCGGTTTGACAAGTTGCTGGCGCGCGCGCAATCGGCGCTGGCAGATAGCGACATGCTTGTGATGTCCGCCGGGTCGTCGGTCAGTGTGCGCGATATGACGGTGAAGGTCATTGACCAACTGGGCAGACCGGGCGTGCTTTTGCACGGGGTGGCGACACGGCCCGGAAAACCGACGATCGTAGGAGTCGTGGAGGGTAAGCCTGTCCTGGGCCTGCCGGGTAATCCGGTCTCGGCCATGATCCAGTTCGATATGTTTGGCGTGCCGGCCATATACCGGCTGCAGGGACTGGTTCAGATGCCCAGGAAAGGATTTGTGTGGGCGAGGCTGAGCCAAAATCTTCCCAGCGAAAGCGGGCGCGAAGACTATGTGCCGGCCCGGCTCGAGGATGGGGAGCAAGGCCTCGTCGCTGTGCCGGTCTTTGGCAAGAGCAACTTGATATATACGCTGGTGAACGCCGACGGTCTGATCAAGATTCCCTTGAATAGGGCCGGAGTCCCGGCGGGGGAGCTGGTGGAAGTGAGATTGTTCTGAAGCATGGACGACCGACGGCTACCTAGGTAGCTAGGACCGCAGACAACGGTTAGTCGTCGTTGGCAAGACTGCCATCCGCCGTCTGCCGTCTGCGGTCTGTCACCAACATCCACAAGTATAGTGGACCTCCAGGAATTCCTGAGAGACGCTGCAAGAAGAATACCAGCAGAGAGAGAGCCACAGCCGAGTCGTCGGCTATCTGCGAGGCGAACAATGTGGGCGCGACCGCTTCACGCGGACCAAGGCCGCCAATGGACGGGACAAGGAGGCTGATTGAAAGGATAGGCACGACCAGAAGAAAATGCGTGAAAGGAATTTGGAAATCCAGGGCGCGCCCGGCCGTCCACCACCATAGGACAAGAACGGTGTTAAAAATGAGCGACATACCAAGCGATTTTAAGATGGCCTGCCAGCCAACGGCGTTTACCGCGGATAGTATTTTGGCGATGGGACCTGTGCCTGTGGGCGAGAGAATGCGCGGCAGAAAGCGTCCCAAGCGCATGATCAAACTGCCTTCCAGCAGAATGATCCCGCCGAGCAGCCCGATGAGTGAGACGGCAACGATAAAGACGAGCAGGTCTGGCGGAAAATCGTCGGGACGGAATGGGAGTGACAGCAGGGCCATGACGAATAGCATGAGCAAACCGGTGAGGCGGTCCACGATGACGGTGCCTGCGGCTACTTCAGCCGGCACGTCACGGGTGACTTCCACGACGCGCATGACGTCACCACCGAAGCTTGTGGGTAGGAAGGCATTGAAGAAGTTGCCGACGTAGTAGAGGGCCACAAGGCGTCCTAGCGATAGGGTGACGCCAAGGCCCTGGAGCAGGAAGAACCAGCGGATGGCGCGAATGACGAGGCTCAACAGAACCAGAGCAAACGTAACGCCGAGCCAGCCCCAGTGGGCGCCAAGCAAGATATCAGAAACGTTGCGCAGGTCGATTTGGCTTAGTACAAGGCCGAGTCCGACGATGGTAACGGCGGCCTTAAGGAGGGTGGCGCGGTGTTTTCGGAGTGTAGCCATACGAACATGGCAGTATAGCCGCACGCCTATTGCCGGTCAACCGACGCTGTCCTATACTTCGCAGCCGTCTCTGCCTGTTGGGTAGGGCATTGTGAAGCCGAATCGGATTCATCGGGCATCATGTTAGCTGAAACAGAAACGCGACGGCGAGCCCTATTGTGGGCACTCGCCGTCTTAGCAATCGGTGCTGCGGCTGCGCTGCGCCTCATACAATTAGAGAACGTGCCGTTTGGGTGGCACCCAGACGAGGCGACAAAGGCTTTGCTGGCGCGCGACGTGCTTGACGGCGCTTATTTTCCGGCCTTTTTCTCGGCGTTTACGGGCCGCGATGCCCTGTACGTCTATCTCGAAGCCGCTTTTTTCGCGTTTTTGGGTGAAGGGATCTTTGCAGCGCGGCTCTTGTCGGCGTCCATAGGAATCCTAACCGTTGCGCTGACTTACACGGCCGGAAGGCGGCTGTTCAATCGCCGCGTGGGCCTCATTGCTGCTGTTTTCTTGGCCACTTCGCTTTGGCACCTGATCGCCAGCCGCAACGGGTACCGCGCTGTGATACAGCCGCTAGTGCAGTTGCCGGTGGTCATCCTTCTGCTAGACGGACTTAAGGCGGACGTCGAGAAGCCCGTCTGGACGTGGGTGGCGGCAGGCGTATGGTTGGGGCTGACGCAATATACGTACGCTGCGGCGCGCTTCTTTCCGATCTTCGTGGTCGCCGTCGTTGGCGCTGCGGCCTTGTGGCAGCGACGCGTGGTGTGGGCGCGGCGGCGTGGTCTACTGCTGATGGTGGCGCTAGCCGCCGTCGTTTTTCTACCTCTAGGCATTCATTTCTTACAAAGCCCCGTTGATTTCTACGGGCGGGCCGCGCAAATCTCGGTTTTCTCGACCGAGTGGGCAGCCGGTGATCCTTGGGGCAGGCTGTGGCAAAGCGTGAAAGAAACGACGCGCATGTTCACGGTGTGGGGAGATATTAACTATCGTTTTAACGTTGCGGGCCAACCGGTCTTCGGCGCGCTCGACGGGCTCTTGTTCTACGCTGGCATTGCCGTCGCGCTTTGGCGATTGGCCCGCCGCAACAGGCATGAACGGCTGGCGTATATGGCGCTGTTTTTGTGGGTAGTCATCATGTTGTTGCCGATGACGCTGTCGGCGGAGTCGTTGCCCTATTACCAGCGAGCGATTGGTGTGTTACCTGCGCTTTATTTCTTTCCGGCGTTGGCCATGGATGCTACATTTGCCGCGCTGCAATCGAGAGCTAGCTTGTCGACGCGTGGCAGTACAGCAACCGTCGCAGTTGCCTCGCTGGCCTTGCTGGCTATCCTTGGTGCACGCAGTTACGGTGATTACTTCTGGGAGTGGCACGAGGCGCTGCGAAATGACGACGACCGCCGTGTTGCGATGGTGTACGTGGCCGATTACTTGCGCGAGAGTGGAGCGCCACAAAAACTCTATATTTCGAGCCAGTACGTGCAACATCCTACCCTGGCCTTACTTGCGCCTGAGCACTATGATGCCGTGCGCTGGTTCGATGCCGGTCACAGCTTGCCATTGCCGGCGCCCGGAGAGGAAGCGCGCTATATCATGCTCCTGGAGAACGAGCCGCAACCACAGTTGTTACAGGCGGCCCCGGCGCTTGAAGAACGGTATGTCGGCTACGATCGCTTTGACCGGCCCGTCTTCGTCGAATATCAGTGGGCAGGCACGACGTGGCCCGCGCCCCAGGATAACTCGCGGGCCTTTTTGTCCTGGGCCACGACGTTTGCGCCTGATACCCCTGGCGACGAATTAAATGAGATTACACTGCCGGTCGATTTTGGTGAAATACTGGCATT
>CAYSMQ010000025.1:0-21836 GCA_964432035.1 uncultured Ardenticatenaceae bacterium | reverse complement strand
TGTTTGTGGCCACCGCAAACTTTCTGGATCCGATTCCGCCGGCGCTGCTGGACCGCATGGAAGTGATTGAATTTCCGGGCTATCTGGAAGAAGAGAAAGTCGAGATCGCGCGCCAGTTCTTGATCCCCCGGCAGTTGCACGAGCATGGTCTGAAAGAAAGCGGGTTGCGCTTAGAAGACGACGCACTCAAAACACTCATTCGCGACTACACATACGAGGCCGGGGTGCGCAACCTGGAACGTGAAGTTGCCAGGATCTGCCGCAAGATTGCCCGGCGCGTGGCGGAGGAAAAGGCACACCCCAAACGGATCCGGGCGCGGCAGCTGGTAGAACTAATCGGCCCACCGCAATATACCAAGGACATGTTGCGCGACGAAGACGAGATCGGCGTGGCGACAGGGGTAGCGTGGACGTCTGCGGGCGGCGACACGATGTTTGTCGAGGTGAATCTGATGCCGGGCAAGGGGTCGCTGACGCTGACCGGGCAGTTGGGCGACGTCATGCAGGAAAGCGCCCAGGCTGCACTGAGCTACACGCGCAGCCAATCCAAAATCCTTGGCCTATCCGACGACGTCTTCGAGAACACCGATATACACATCCACGTACCGGAGGGCGCCGTGCCTAAAGACGGCCCCTCGGCGGGCGTGGCTCTGGCGACGGCGCTAATATCGGCGTTTACAGGGCGCGCCGTGCGCCGCGATGTGGGCATGACGGGAGAAATCACATTGCGCGGGCGCGTGCTGCCTGTGGGCGGCATCCGCGAGAAGGCGCTGGCAGCGCGGCGGGCAGGTATCACCACCTTCATTATGCCCAGTAAGAATGTGAACGACCTGCACGAGATTCCCAAGAAGCTTAAGCAGGGGCTGAAGTTCGTGCAGGTAGACCGCATGAATGAAGTTCTGGAAGCCTCTTTGTTGCCCTCGACGTCGGCAAAGAAGCGCAGACCCATCCCGTCGACGCGTTCGGTGTCCGCCGGCACGCCGCCGCCATCTTAGGATAAGTTGCTCCCGTGAGTCCCGCTCCAGAGCCTAAGTCGCGCCCCCTTCTGGTCACCCTGGATCTGACGGTGCGCACATACGATATCGACTTTGCCAACATCGTGCACAACCGGGTTTATATCCGCTGGCTAGAGGATTTGCGCCAGCAGATCCTGGAACCCTACTTGCCGATCGCCAAGATGTTTACCGAAGGCTATAGTCCTATCCTCACGCATACGGAGATCGATTATCGCCGTCCCGTGCGCTTTGGCGACAATGTTATCGGTCGTATGTGGGTCGCCGATCTTAGCCGCACGCGCTGGACAGTAGAAGCCGAGATTACGAAAGAAGAGACGGTGGCAGCCACTGCCATACAGTCCGGCTACTTTGCGGATCTTGCGTCGTTGCGACCTGTGCGCGTCCCGCGCGCCTTGCGCGAAATTTGGGATCAGCAGCGCGCGGAGTGACTATTCACACCATGTCTTGCTCCATATCTAGATTGCTCTCATGTCCGAGGCGTTGATTAGCAGTCGCCAAAACGCGCTCATTAAGCGCGCACGCAGGCTGCAACAGAAGAAGTATAGAGCTCGCGAGGAAGCCTTCTTCATCGAGGGCATCCGCATCGTTCTCACTGCACTAGAACAAGCAGCGCCGGTGGAGACGGTGATTTACGCGCCGGAACTGCTGACAAGCGACGTTGCCTTGCAGGCAATTGAGACGTACAGGGAGCGAGGAGGGCAGGTGACGGCGGTGACCGGCGACGTGTTCCAGTCCATATCGACAAGAGATAACGCGCGGGGATTAGGAGCCATTGTCCGCGCCGGCGTAAAGTCGCCGGCAGACCTCGTCGTGCATGAAGACGATGTCTTCGTCGCCATCGAGGACGTTTCAGATCCGGGAAACCTGGGAACGATCGTGCGCACCGTGGACGCCGTGGGCGCAGCCGGCGTTATCGTCGTCGGCCAAAGCACAGATCCTTTTCATCCCACAGCCCTGCGCGCCAGTATGGGGGCCCTGTTTTCGGCGCCCGTGGCAGTAGCAGATAGCTTTGACCTTATCTGGCCCTGGGCGCGCCAACACCGGTTGCAGACGATAGCGACGTCGGCCCATGCTGAACAATCCTTCTGGAATGCCGGCTACCGTCTACCCGCGTTATTACTCCTGGGCAGTGAAGGAGAAGGTCTCTCAGAGGAAGTGCAGGCCAGAGCCGACCTATCTGTCGCCATACCCATGCACGGCGTCTCGTCGTCACTCAACCTTGCCGTCGCCGCCGGTCTGCTCCTTTACGAATTGCGACGCGTCAGCGACGCGAGGCGAACCTAGTGTGAGAACAAAAGACATCCGATTTCTCAGAGAAATCGGATGTCTCCTTCTAGCCTGCGTCCGGCCTTTCCTCGAAGTATTCGCGGAGTACGCGCGTGTGCAGCGAAAAGGCCAGGGGCCGGGGCCGGTGTATCACCAGGCGGGCGCTACTTTCCTCGTCGCCGTCGAATGGCGGTAGCGGCCCAGACCATTGCGGTGCGAGGGCAAAGACGAGTAACGTGCCGTCCGGCGCGCTGTAAACACGATAAACGTCTAGGGTCTGCGGGTCGACGGAAACGCCAGTTTCCTCCATGAGCTCCCGCGCGCCCGCTTCCTGCCAGGACTCGGGCAGTTCGATGAAGCCGCCTGGAAGCGCCAACTCGCCGCGTCCAGGATCAATATTGCGCCTGATAACCAACACGCCGTCGCCAACCGGCAGCAAGACAACAGTCACAGGCAGCGGGTTGCGGTAGCTTATATTGTGGCAGCGGCGACAGCGACGGGGCCATTCCTGATCGTCATCGAAGGGATGCCCACAGTAGGAGCAGTAGTTACCCGGTTGCCAATCAGACACAGGCTAACCAACGCTTATTCCCAGCTTTCGATGACATCCTTGAAAGAGCCAACGAAATAGTCGGCCGTGGCTCCGTCGAGAATGCGATGGTCGAAGGTGAAGCTAACGTATGCCAGGGGCCGGATGGCGATGGCGTCGTCGATAACTTTGACCCGCTTCTCAATTTTGCCAATGCCCAGAATGCCACATTGCGGCTGATTGATGATCGGCGTGGCGAAGAGACTGCCTGAGGTGCCATGGTTAGTAATGCTGAAGGTGCCGCCCTGCACTTCAGCGGGCTTAAGCCGGTTGCTGCGCGCGCGCTCGGCGAGATCGTTGACCTGACGCGCAAGGCCCAACAAATTGTAGTGGTCGGCGTTCTTGATGACGGGCACGATTAAGCCGTCTTCAAGAGCCGTCGCCATGCCAATATTGATCTCTTTCTTAATCAGGATGCCCTCGTCCTGCCAGCTGCTGTTGACCATGGGATGCTCTTTTAGCGCCTGCACAGTCGCCGCCACGATATAGGGCGTAAACGTAAGGCGCGCCCCGTCCCGCGCATATCGCTCTTTACGCGTATTGCGGTGGGCCACAACGGCGCTGAAGTCGACCTCGAAAACGGTGGTGACGTGTGGGCTGGTGTGTTTGCTGTGCACCATATGCTCGGCAATGCTGCGACGCATATTGTTCAGCGGCATCATTTCGCCGGGCGTCACCTCCGGCGTCGGGCGAGGCGGCGGCGCAACCTCGCGGCGTGCCGGTTCTGGCTCGGGCGCTGCCGGGAGCGTCACTGGAGGAGCAGGCTCTCGTTCGCGCTGCTCCAGATAGGCCAGTATGTCGCGCTTGGTGGTGCGTCCTCCCCTTCCCGTACCCTGCACCTTGTTCAAATCGACATTATGCTCTTCGGCGATGCGCCGCACGACTGGGCTGGCCCAATCGGCAAAGGGCAGCTCATCCGCTGCGTCGCCCCGTTCTTGAGGCACAGCAGCGCGCTCGGCCACTTCCTGCTGCGCCCTTTCACCATTAGACGCAGCTTCGGTCGTCTCGTCCGCTTCCTGCAAGGCAGCCGTTTCCTCTTCCTCTCCGTCGGGAAGCGGCTCGCCGGGCTCGCCGATGTGCGCCAGTAGCGTGCCAACTGGAACCGTCTCTCCCTCGTCGACGTAAATCTTGAGCAGGGTGCCCGCAATCTCGGCCGTGGCCTCTGTGGTGACTTTGTCCGTTTCGATCTCCAGAATGGGCTCAAACTCTTCGATTTGGTCGCCTTCTTGTTTGAGCCAACGGGCAATCGTTCCTTCGATGACTCCTTCACCCATTTCTGGCATGACGACGCTAATGGCCATGTTTCACCCCTACCTTCACTTGAAAAACAACGGGTAACGTTGAGGATTATTATCGTGCATCATCGTATAAACCGTCTCGAACACCGACTCTACATTTGGCTTGGAGAAGTAGTCACCGTCGGTTCCATACGCCGGGCGGTGCGCTTTGCCCGTGAGGGTGCGCGCAGGTGCATCAAGCCAGTAGAAGCCCTCCTGCTCCTCGACGACTTGCTGCATCATATAGGCCGTGGCCCCGCCGGGAACGTCCTCGTCGGCAAAGAGGATGTGATTGGTCTTTTTCAACGATTCCAGAATGACGCCGTCGACGTCAAAGGGCAACAACGATTGCACGTCGATCAATTCTACGTCAATGCCCACACCGGCGAGGAGATCGGCAGCCTGCTCGCAGATACGACACATAGCGCCATATGTGACGACGGTCACATCATCACCCTCGCGCAGAATTTCGGGTACCCCGGGCGTTACCGTTATTTCCCCGATGTTATCCGGCAGCTTTTCCTTCAAACGGTATCCGTTCAGGACTTCGACGATGATGCCCGGTTCATCGGATAGCAAAAGGGTGTTGTAGAAGGCCGCGGCGCGGGTCATGTCGCGCGGCACCAGAACGTTCAACCCACGGACCAGATTGATAATACCCGCCATCTGCGAACCGGAGTGCCAGATGCCTTCCAGACGGTGCCCGCGTGTGCGCACGATGACGGGCGCCTTTTGTCCGCCCCGCGTGCGCCAATGAATGGTCGCCAGATCGTCGGACATGATTTGCAGCGCATAAAGTACATAATCGAGATATTGCAGCTCGGCAATGGGCCGCAACCCGCGCAGGGCCATGCCAATGGCCTGGCCAATGATCGTCGTTTCGCGGATGCCGGTATCGGACACGCGCATGGGACCATATTTAGCCTGCAGGCCGGCAAAACCCTGGTTGACGCCACCGAGCGCGCCCAGGTCCTCTCCGAAGGCGAAGACGCGCGGATCACGCTCCAACATGGCGTCAAAGGCCGCGTTGAGCACCTCAAAGCCACTCACGGTTGGCGATTCGCGCGAGTAAACGGGCTTGACACGGGGCACGCGCCGCGCGCTTTTCTCAGATTCGCTATAGAGATGAGAGCCGTATCGCTCTCTATTCACCGCTTCTTGCCTTTCCTTCCAATCTACAAGCACCTGCCGTGTGGGGTTGTCTTCATTGCGCAAGGTAATGAGGACATCGCGAACGGCCTGCATAACATCTTTGCGATTGGGATTCTGCAAGCGGTTGAGGCGGCGCTTAATCTCGGAGAGGGCCTGCTCGTGGGCCGAGTACGTGGCCATCTCGTCGATCATGTCGCTCACTTCTTCCAACTCCTTGCGGATGGGCGCCAAATAAGCCTGCCACGCTTCGCGTCGAATGGTCTCTATGTGTTTGCGCGTCTCTTGCTCCATGGCGTCCAGATCGTCCGCGTCCGCAATGCCGCGCTCCAACATCCACTCGCGCATCTTATTAATGCAGTCAAACGTCGTTTCCCACTCCAGGCGTTCAGGCGATTTATAGCGTTCGTGGCTGCCCGAGGTGGAGTGTCCCTGCGGCTGCGTCATTTCCACGACATGAATGATGGCGGGAACGTGTTCTTCGCGCGCGATGGCGGCGGCCTCTTGATAGACCTGTACAAGACCGGGATAATCCCATCCCTTCACGCGATAAAGATCGAATCCGGTTTCCGAGCCCGGCTGGCGACGGAAGCCGGACAGCGCAGTGGACAGATCGCCGTGCACGATCTGGTATTCGTTGGGCACAGAAATGCCATACCCGTCATCCCAGATGGACAGGACCATGGGCCCGCCCAGAACGCCAATGGCGTTGATCGCTTCCCAGAACATTCCCTCGGCACAGCTGGCATTACCGATGGTGCCCCAGGCCACCTCGTTTCCATTGCGCGAGAACGCGTTGAAAGTGGCCAAATCGGGCATCTGGCGATAGAGGCGAGAGGCATAAGTCAAGCCCACCAGGCGTGGCATCTGCGAGCCGGTGGGAGAAAGATCCACCGAGGAGGTGTATCCGGCGGTTAGATCTCTCCAGCTACCGTCAGGGTTTAGGCTGCGCGTGGCAAAGTGGGCGTTCATGGCGCGCCCGCCGGTCATAGGCTCCGCATCCAGCTCTGCGTGGGCATAGAGCTGTGCGAAGAATTCCTGTATGGTGTGCAGGCCCAGGGCGAAGAAGAGCGTCTGATCGCGATAGTAACCGGCGCGAGTGTCGCCCGGCTGCCAGGCCTTGGCCATGGCAATCTGGGCTATTTCTTTACCGTCACCAAAAATGCCGAACTTGGCTTTACCGCTGAGCACTTCACGACGGCCAATGATGCTGGCAAAGCGACTTTCCAGGGCCAGCCGGTAGTCGGCCAATATCTCATCGGCGGGTAGTGAAAGCTCCTCCGCATCAACGGTCGCCGTTCCTTCTTCTTGCGCCATGACTCTCCTTGTAGCTCGGTAAGCTTAAGTGGGATGCTGTCTAACCGGACAGGGGAGTTACGGTGAAATTGTCAAACGCTACCAGGACGCCGCCCTGACCGAGTGTCTCTACCATTATACCAATGTCCCCACGACTAAGCGTATTGTCGGTTACACGACCTACTTCTTGATCATTGACAAAGAAAATCATGTTGCCGCCCTCCGCCCGTACTCGCAAGACATTGGTTGCGTCGAGACCTTGGTTGACCGCCTCAGATGAGACCCACCCATTGCCGACCAGCGGCTGCTCCTCCTCACAGCTGTTCTCACAGAGCCCGATCCACACGTAGCCATCGCCGCTGACCTCGAAAAGATAAAATGAATCGCTATCACTGTCTACGCGAAACATCATCCCGTAGCCATTGTCCAGTGGACCATCGAGCTGTGTGGCCTCAACTTGATAGACGCCGTCGGCCCTCCGTTCGCCGGCTGTGGCCCAAAACAGCCCGAGGTTAGCGTTTACGAGGAACTCGTAGCGCCCACCTGTTACTTCGCCGCTGGCCTCCAGGTCTTCGCCGGTGCCCCACTGACCGGCGTCGTCAAACGTCTCTTCATATGGACCTTGCAGGGCGTTACACGCTGCCAGCAAAAGCAGCAACAGCGCCAGCACTCCCAGCCGGCCGACATACCGAGCGATTCGGGCCTGCATAGGCACTCCTTTCACTGTCGCCTCTACCGCGTCGCCTCGGCCACGAGTTCGGCGACGTCCATGACTTTCATGGTCTCGCCAGTCTCTTTGCCAGCATCCTCGAGCATGCGCGCGCAGAACGGACATCCGACGGCCAATGTCTTGGCGCCGGTTTCTTCGGCTTCGTGGTAACGGTTAACGCTGACGGCCTGAGCGCCTGGTTCTTCTTCTTTCCAGAACTGGGCGCCACCGGCCCCACAACAGAACGACTTACTACGGCTACGGTCCATCTCCAGCAAGGTCGCGCCCGCCTGAGCAAGCGATTGGCGCGGATCGTCATAGATGCCGTTGTGACGGCCCAGATAGCAGGGGTCGTGGAATGTGACGTGTTCTAACTGGTTGCCGTTGAGTCGCAGCTTACCCCGACCCACCAGGTCGGCGATCATCTGCGTGTGGTGCATGACGTGGAAATCTGTGCCAAGGTCACCGTACTCCTTGCCAATGGTATGCAGACAGTGCGGACACCCGGTCACAATGCGTTTCTGGTCTGCACCAATTTCCGTGAGTGTTTCAATGTTAGCCATGGCCATTTCGTAGAAGAGATATTCATTGCCCGAACGGCGGGCTGAATCCCCCGTGCACGTTTCCATGCTGCCGAGAACGGCAAAATTGACGCCTGCGGCGTGCAACACAGTGGCAATAGAACGGGCCACTTCCTGACCTTTGGGATCAAACGCGCCCGCGCAGCCGACCCAATAGAGCACCTCAAAATCAGGATTCTCTTCTACGGTCGGTACGTCGAAATCCAATGTCTGGGTCCAGTCAAGCCGGTCCTCGGTCGCGCTCCAGGGATTACCCGACCGTTCCATACCGCGAAAGGCGCCCTGAAGCTCGTTGGGAAAGGTCGCCTCCATGAGCACCTGGTCGCGGCGGATGTTCAGAATGTCGAACATGGGCTCGTTCCCGACGGGACAAACTTCGACACACGCGCCACAGGCGGTACAGGCCCAGAGCGCGCTTTCGCTAATAGCGTAGTCCATGAGATGTGGTTCGTCGGCGCCGCCAGCGGCAAGGTGAGACATATTTTGCTTCAGATAGTAGCGCTTGTTTATCTCCAGCGCCGCCGGCGAAAGCTCCTTACCCGTGACGTAGGCGGGACAGGCATCCTGGCAACGGTTGCACATGATGCAGGCGAAAGCATCCAGAATGTGTGTCTGAGGCAGATCGGTCATGCGCGCGACGCCAAATTGCTCGATGCTTTCGTCCTCGAAGTCAATGGGATCCTGGGCGCCTAGCGCAGGCCGGTCGGGCCGCGTCATAAAGTTCAAGGGGCCCATGAAGAGATGAGCGTGCTTGGTGTAGGGAAAATAGGGCAAGAAGAGAAAGATGAGACCCAAGGCTATCCACCAGCTGGCGTGGAATCCAATGGTGAGAGCAGGCGCGGACAGACCCTGCCACAATCCGGAGACCGCCGTGGCGAAGAACTGAGCTGAATCTGCGCCCTCCAGAGCAATATCGAAGGTCTGGCTGAGAAAGCGGAAGCCGACGTGCAGCAGAATAAAGACGCCGACGATAAGCGAGTCATTGGGGACACCGTCACGCACTTTGGGCATGAGCTTGACGTTCTCGCGCCAGCTGAGCGTGCGACGCCCAGACGAGAAGAGAAAACGGCGCAGCATCAGATAAGTGACCCCAACCAAAACGGATACACTAAAAATGTCGGCAAGAAAGCGATAGGTATCGCCCAAAAGGCCGGGAACGTGGAAATTAAGAACAAACCCCTCAACCACGTCCAGTACGTTGACCAGTCCGTAGAAAATGAATCCCCAGGCCACTCCGTAGTGCATGAGCGAGGTCAGTTTGCGATTCTTTAGAATGCGACCCTGGGTGATTAACGCCACGACGCCGGCAACCAGGCGACGAGGTAGATCGTCAAGGCGCAGCTTGCCCTGACCGCGGGCAATAATGCGCCGCATCTCCTCAAAGGTGACAATGGTGGCTCCGATTGAAATCGCTGCGAGCAAGATGAACAAGAGCTTTTCAGTAGGCGATAGCATTGCTTCCCTCTGGTGTGACTGCAAACGAGTGTTAACGGGTGCGCCAAAAGTCTATCATATGGCCCTGAGGCGGGCAATCGGGGTACAATGCTGCCGGCATGGCAATTGTTTCCAACAGTTTCAGGCAAAGGATGTTGGCCCTCCACGGCTCGGACGGGAAAGTATGGCTCGAGCAGCTGCCGGCGCTCCTGGATTCGCTTTGCCGGCGCTGGTCGCTGGTGATTGAGCAGCCGCTTCGTGATTTGAGTTATAATTTTGTGGCCCAGGCGCGGCAACATGATGGAACGCCCGTTATGCTCAAAGTTGGCGTGCCAAACGATGAGTTGCTGAGTGAAATAGCTGCCCTGCGCCATTACGAGGGGCGCGGCTGCGTCAGTTTGCTCGAAGCAGATCCGAGAGTGGGCGCGTTGCTCCTGGAGCGACTGGAGCCGGGAACCATGCTCGTGGAACTCGACGACGACCGCGCGACGCGCATCGCCGTCGAGCTGATGCAGACGCTGTGGCGTCCGTTGCCAGAGGCGCACTCGTTCGTCACCACGGAGAAGTGGGCCAGGGGAATAGCGCGTCTGCGCGCAACCTTTAACGACGGTAGCGGGCCCTTTCCGCCGCGGCTCGTGGACGCCTCCGAGCGGCTCTTCCCCGATTTGTTGGCGTCGGCGCAAGAACCGGTCCTGCTGCACGGCGACTTGCACCACTACAATATCCTGGCTGCCCAACGCCAACCCTGGCTGGTCATCGATCCCAAAGGCGTGAGCGGAGAGCCTCTTTATGAGACAGGCGCGCTGTTGCGCAATCCCATGCCGCAGGTTGGCGCGTGGCCCAATCTACGTCGCAGGCTGGCGCGCCGCGTCGATATCCTGGCAGAGCACCTGCAGGCAGACCGAGCTCGCATTGTGGCCTGGGGCCTGGCGCAGGCCGTACTCTCCTCATGGTGGAACTATGAGGATGAGGGCAAGCATGGGGAAGAAGCGCTGGTTGTTGCCGAGGCGTTATTGGCCATGCACAAGGGCCTTTGATGAGAACGCCTTACGGCATTTGGGCGCAGCGCGTATAATGAGCCGCATGGTACGTAAAGTTATCGCGATCTCTGGATTTATCCTGTTGTTTCTGGCATTCCTGCCGCCCACCCTCTCCCTCTATGAACTGACGGGTGAAGAAGCGCTGCCCGGACAGGTGCGCGGGCTCGTGCATTGGTTGCACACGGCGTTGCGCCCACAGCCTGACCTGGCGCCGGACGCCTCGATGACGCAGGCAGATGTCAGCATCTTCGGCGTCAACACGTTTCTGCAGTTGGAAGTGTTGCCCGAAGTGCGGGAGCGCAGCCTGCAGATGATAAGTGACGCGGGCATTGACTTCATCCGGCAGGAGTTTACCTGGGAAGACATTGAGGTCCATGGTAAAGGGGATTTTGTGGACCGGCGCAACGATCCGGAGGGCGTGGATGCCTGGGCCAAGTACGACAACATCGTCGATCTGGCCGAGCAACAGGACGTGGAGATCATCGCGCGGCTAGGCAATCCGCCGGCATGGACGCGGGCCATGACGGACACCATCGGCACCTACGCGCCGCCCGACGACTTCGGTGATTTTGGCGACTTCGCAGGCGCCGTTGCACAGCGCTACGAGGGTCGCATCAACTATTACCAAATCTGGAACGAACCCAACGGAAATACGGAGTGGGGCTTGCAGGATGTCGATCCGGAGGCGTACACCGAGCTGTTGTGTATAGCGTACGACCGTATTAAGGAAGCCGACCCTGACGCCGTCGTGCTTGCGGGCGCCCTGACGCCGACAGTGGCCCTGGAGGGGCCAAACCTGAACGATCTTATCTTCCTGGACCGCATGTATCGCGCAGGAGCAGGCGCCTGTTTCGACGTGATGTCAGCGCAGGGGTACGGGCTGTGGTCCGGACCCAGTGACCGGCGGCTACGGCCTAGTGTGATCAATTATCCGCACAATCTGTTCATTCGGGATCTCATGGTGCAGCATGGGGATGCGCACAAGCCGATTTCGATCAGCGAAATGGGCTGGAACGTGGTCCCCGAGGAGCTGCCCCCAATCTACGGCCGTGTGACGCCGGAGCAGCAGGCACGTTATGCTGTCGAGGCCTTTGAGCGGGCGCGAGAGGAGTGGCCCTGGGTTAGCGTTGTGAACTACTGGTTCTTCAAGCGGCACAATGACAGCGAGCGCGACGAATCCTGGTACTACTTTCGCATGTTAGAGCCGGATTTCAGCCCTCTACCGGTCTGGGAGGCCGTGGCTCAGTACGCGCCAGACCCGCCGTCCGTGGCGGAGCCATCCCCCCTGCTATATCTTTGGCAAAAGGCGCGCCCCACGCTCTTCATCCTTGGCAGCGGGCTCTTGTTTTTCGGACTATTGTCTTTGTTGGCGCCGCCTCAGTCGCGTTCTTCGAGGGGCCGGTAATCCTTCTGCTGAGAGCCGGTATAGATCTGGCGCGGGCGGGCGATGGCCTGTTCGTCGTCGTCGAGCAGCTCTTGCCACTGCGCCAACCAGCCGACGGTTCGCGGAATGGCGAACATGACGGGGAACATGCTGGTCGGCAGTCCCATCGCCTGATAGATGATGCCCGAGTAAAAGTCGACGTTGGGGTAGAGCCTGCGCGAAACGAAGTAGTCATCTTGAAGCGCGATTCGTTCCAACTCCAGCGCAATATCAAGCAACGGGTTGCGTCCGGTCACTTCGAAGACCTCGTCGGCGACCTCTTTGACAATCCGCGCGCGAGGATCGTAATTCTTGTAGACACGATGCCCAAAGCCCATCAGGCGGAATTCGCCATTCTTAACGCGCTCGATATAGGCGGGCACCTCGTCTACGTGTCCGATTTCCGCAAGCATACGCACAACTGCTTCGTTGGCGCCACCGTGGCGCGG
Source organism: uncultured Ardenticatenaceae bacterium (assembly GCA_964432035.1). Taxonomy (GTDB): domain Bacteria; phylum Chloroflexota; class Anaerolineae; order Promineifilales; family Promineifilaceae; genus JAAYYY01. Next base: position 9,607 of record CAYSMQ010000025.1, on the reverse strand, counting down.
GCCGTAGAGCGCAGCGGCGGCGGCGGCCACGGAGCTATAGGGATCTGATAGCGTACTGCCTACTGTGCGCATGGCGGTCGTCCCCGCGTTCTGCTCATGGTCGGCGTGCAGAATGAAGAGGACGTCTAAGGCGCGCTGCAGCGCCGGATGCGGCTCGAACTTGGGTTCCACCATCTTGAACATCATGTTCAGGAAGTTTCCGGCATAGGTGAGATCGTTGTCCGGGTAGTTTATGGGAAATCCCATGCTGAAGCGGTAGGCGTAGGCTGCCAGCGTGGGCATTTTGGCGATGAGCCGCTTGACCTGTAGCAAGCGATTGTCGGCGTCGCCAACGTTCTTTGCTTCGGGATAGAAGGTGGAAAGGGCAGCAACCCCACTAATGAGCATACCCATGGGGTGCGCGTCGTAACGGAAATCCTCATAGAGGCCCTTCATATTCTCATGAAGGAGCGTATGGTACGTGATCTCTTCTTGCCAGTGCGCCAACTGCTCTGTGTTAGGAAGTTCGCCGAAAAGCAAGAGGTAGGCTACTTCAAGAAAAGTACAATTCTCGGCCAACTGTTCAATGGGGTAACCACGATACCATAGAACCCCGTTCTCTCCGTCAATATATGTAATTGAGCTGCGGGTGGAAGCAGTGTTCTTATAAGCCGGGTCGTAACTCATGAGGCCAAAATCGTCGTCGTCGACTTTGATTTGGCGCAGGTCCATCGCACGGATGGTGCCGCCGCTGATAGGAAGGTCGTAAGTCCGACCTGTGCGATTGTCGGTTATGGTAATCGTCTCTTTGGTCACGTCTTCCTCCAATTGGTGTTGGTCATCGCTATGCTCATTCGGTTGTTCAACTGCGAGCTGGCCCGCCCGGGGCGCGTCACACCACCTATTGTACAGGCAGATCTATTCTAAGGCAGCTATAAATGAAGGATACGGCGAAGCCATTCACAAGGACGATTCAAGTTGACAACTATCATTATTTCATTAGAATCCCTAGGACCCAGTCATCTAGACTACATCGTAGCGCATTGTCGTTTCCTAATAGTGGCAGTTCATCACCAAAGTGGAGAGGAGGTGCATCCTGCCCAGACTATCAGGCAATTGAGGTAAGGGGTTGGCTGCCCCGGCATACGTAGGAATCCGAGCAAGGGCGAGCAAGAGCCGCCTTCAAAAAGAGATGCCGGATTTTAGATTGAGGAGAAGGAAAAACTATGAAACGCTTGATGTTCGTGATATTGTTGACGTTTTTGGCTGCCGTCCTAGTGGCCTGTGGGGGCGCCGAGGAGTTGGTCTGCGAGGACGAGATTGGCTGTGTTGAGTATGCCCCTGACGATCCAATTCGTATCGCATCGGCCCTGGTAATTACGGGACCGAACGCACAGCTCGGCCAGGACTCTCAGCGGGGTGTGGAGATTGCAATCGAAGATCGCGGTGAAATCGAAGGGCATCCGATTGAGCTGCAGCCGGAAGATGATGGATGTAGCGCCGAGGGTGGGCAGACGGCAGCCCAAAAGATCGTTTCCGATCCGACGATTGTAGGCCTCATCGGCACAAGCTGCTCGGGCGCCGGTGTTCCGGCAGCGAGTGTGATTGCCGATGCCGGATATGTCATGATTTCGCCATCTAACACGGCCCCGGTCCTTACAGCTCCGGATACACGTGAGGACGGCTACTTCCGCACGGCCCACAACGACGAGATTCAGGGCCGCGCCATGGCAGAATTTGCCTATGATGAGCTTGGTGTGCGCTCCGCTGCAGCCATTCATGATGGCGATCCTTACACGGAAGGTCTAGCCAGCGTCTTCCGCGACGCATTCGAAGAGATGGGTGGCGAAATTGTTGCCTTTGAGGCAGAGAGTCCAGAAGCAACAAACGTCACACCAGTTTTGACGACGATTGCGGCGGCAGGACCACCTGAGTTCCTGTACTACCCGGTCTTCACTGTGCTGGGCGCCAATCTGACGCAGCAGGCGCGACAGGTTGAAGGACTCGAGAATACGATTATCGCCGGCGCCGACGGTATCCTCTCGCCGGACTTCCTCTCGGCCGCCGGAGACGCCGCGTTGGGCATGTACCTCTCGGGACCTGACCTGGGCTTTGAAAACGAAATCTACGATGAATTCTTGCAGAAGTACGATGAAAACTACGGCGGCGAGCCCGTCGCTGCGTTCCACGCACATTCGTACGATGCGACGAACATCCTTCTGGACGCCGTTGCCGAGGTGGCTCAGGTGTCGGACGATGGCACGATGTTGATCGGTCGCCAGGCGCTGCGAGACGCGGTTGCGGCGACGTCCGGTTACGAAGGTATCACCGGCACGTTGACGTGTGACGAGAATGGCGACTGCGCCGATCCGCGCATTGCGGTAAACGAGGTGCAGGAGACGGATGATGGTATGGACTTCGTACCGATCTTCAACTACGTGCCATAATTGTTCACCACGTTGTCTGATGAAAGCGATCGTTTGATCGCACGATAACGGATCTTGCAATAGGCTCCGGGAAGGACGTGAGTTTCTCGGAGCCTATTCTTCAACTATCGAGTAGACGACACCATCTAAGGATAGAGGAGTATGGCTCAAGCTATTCGGAGGTTAGAAATCGACTATGTCGATCTTTTCCTTTGGCTTTTCCGAACTGCTATCATCATTCTTGTTATCTGGGGGACGGTAGCCAAAATCTTTTTCGGCCAGGGAACACAGTACTCCGCAGCAGCCTGGTTTGATTTCTTGATTGCCGGTCTCGCGCAGGGAAGCCTTTATGCGTTGATCGCGTTAGGGTACACCTTAGTATACGGCGTGCTTTTTATGATTAACTTTGCCCATGGCGAGTTCTTCATGTCGGGCACGATGACGGCAACGATCTTTGTGGCTATTCCGTTAGGATCGGCCGGTTATCTCGATAGTCACCCCTTCTTGAGCATGGGCGCCATCATGTTGACGGCAATGGTGATATCGGTAGCCGTAGCGCTGTTGACAGAGCGCGTTGCTTATCGCCCACTGCGCCGGGCTCCAAGGCTGGTACCTCTGATTACAGCCATCGGCGCTTCGTTTTTCTGGCAGTACTTCTTCCGGGGCCTTTACGGATCCGAGATTACACCGTTTCCTGCTATCCCCATCTTTCAAGGCACTATGGATGTGTTTGGTGTAGAGATACTACGAACACGCGTTGTCGTCATGGTTGCCTCGGTGATCATGCTCATTGGCCTGTACTTTTTTGTCATGCGTTCTAAGACGGGTAAGGCTATTCGCGCCGTTGCCGAAGACAAGGATGTCGCAGCGCTGATGGGCGTTGACGTAGACCGGACAATTGCCATTACGTTCGCCGTTGGCGCGGCAATGGCCGGCGCGGCCGGGATTTTGTACGGCCTCATGTTCGGCCAGACTCACTTCTTCATGGGCTTTATTCCGGGCATTAAGGCCTTTACGGCTGCCGTACTTGGCGGCATTGGAAGTATTCCGGGCGCTGCGATCGGCGGCCTGTTCCTGGGCATGATCGAAGCTGTTGGGCCGCCGCTATTCCTTGAAGGTCTGGGGATTCCGGGCGCACACCAGTTGAAGGATGTAATTGCGTTTACGATGCTCGTGCTCGTGCTGATCTTCCGACCACAGGGTATCATTGGCGAGCGTCTATCTGAAAAGAAAGCGTAAAGGGTTGCCTATGTCCCAGATCGATTTTCGTCACATTGCCAGAACCGGTCTGCTCTTGGGCGTCGTCGCTGCCAGTGTGAGTGCCATTGGTATGGTGCAAACGTTTGACGAGCGCGATATCGTCACCGGGGTGCTGACGCTCGGGCAGGTTCTACTCTTTTCCGCCTCGCTCTTGGCCGGTTACTTTGTGGCCCAACACCATTCCGAATCTGATAATCCAACCATCATCTCCAGTGGCGCCGCTGCCGGATTCTTGACATCGTTGCCCGTGCTGGGCATCATCTTGCTGACGGTTGTCTTTCCCAACATCCGAAACCAGCTAGTTAATGTGTCGCCGACGTTAATTGATATCTTAACGTTTGGCATGGGTCCCGCGGCGGGTGGCGCCGCGCTGGCTGTGGCAATGACCTTGCTTGGCCTTGGCGGGGCGCTCGTGCACGTTATCCCCGACCGAGTTACGCGCCCGATTATCATGGGCCTGGCCTGGACGTTGGGCATTGGATTGCTTTCGGAAGTACTCCTGGGCGTCTTGCGTCCAATCTTGGGCACGCAGGGAACGCGGTTATTGTTTGGAACAAAGGGCATGCTGCCAATCCCTGCCGTCGTGACCTTTATCCTGGTCACGGCAATCTACATAGGTTGGCGTAGGGGCGGTCGCGAAGCGCTGCAAGCTCGTTTGCAAACAGACAATCCGCAGCAGGAGCGGCGAATGCGTGTGATCAGCATCGTTGCCATCGTCGCCATCCTGCTATTATTACCGGCTCTGTTGGGCACATACCTGACCGAGGTGCTGGATAACGTCGGCATTTTCATCTTAATGGGACTCGGTCTAAATATCGTCGTGGGCTTTGCCGGGCTTTTGGACCTGGGTTACGTTGCCTTTTTCGCCATTGGCGCTTACGTCATGGGCATTCTCACATCCACGGGTGGACTGGGCGTTGCCGGTCTCAATTTCTGGGTTGCGTTGCCTATCGCAGTCGGCTGTTCGGTGATAGCCGGTCTAATTCTTGGCACGCCCGTCTTACGCATGCGCGGCGACTATCTGGCGATTGTCACGCTAGGTTTTGGCGAAATCATTCGCGTTCTGGCGACCTCGGACTTGCTCAAACCGGTTATTGGCGGCGCGCAGGGTATCTTACAAATTCCAAAGCCGGAAATCTTCGGTGCACGATTGGTGCAGCCGCAGGAGTTCTATTATTTGATTTTGGCGGGCTGTCTTCTTGCTGCCTTTGTGTCCTGGCGTCTGCGCGACGCCCGGCTGGGCCGGCAATGGATGGCAATGCGCGAAGATGAAGACGTGGCCGAGGCCATGGGTATTCATCTGGTGACGACGAAACTGCTAGCATTTGGTATCGGCGCCGGATTCTCAGGTTTGGCGGGCGCGATTTTTGCCAGCCGCCTGAGTTCCATTTTCCCACATAGTTTCAACCTGCTCATTTCTATTAACGTCTTGAGTCTGATCATCGTCGGCGGCATTGGCAGTTTGCCAGGCGTCGTCGTTGGTGCATTGGTGTTGGTGGGCATGCCAGAGCTGCTCCGCGAATTCGCCGAATACCGGCTCCTCATGTACGGGGCGCTACTCATTGCCATGATGGTGCGCAAGCCGGCCGGATTGTGGCCCGCGCCTATTCGCGAACGCGAGTTCCACTACCTTGGAGAGGACGAGGAGACATTCCCCAGTGAAACCGGCGTGCACCCGGAGACCCATGAGCCAATGAGCGATCAGGTTGCCGAGGCTCCATCTACCTCAACCTGACGCAGCGAGAGTGAGCCACCCATCGTAATGGCAGGAATCGCCTTCAACCAAATTACAGCCAGGGATAGAACAGAATGCCACTTCTAGACGCGCAAGACGTAACGAAGCGCTTCGGCGGTCTTATTGCCGTTAATGAGTTCAGCTTCGACGTCCCGGAGAGTTCGATCGTCAGTATTATTGGTCCGAACGGGGCCGGAAAAACGACTTTCTTTAACTGCGTAACCGGATTTTATGAGATTGACGGCGGGCAGATATTCTTTGACGGCGTTTCGATAGCCGGTAAATCGCCAGACCAGATTGCGCATTTAGGTATCTCGCGCACCTATCAGAACATCCGGCTCTTTGCGCAGATGACAGCGATTGAGAATATTCTGGTGGGCATGGATCCACGCCTTAACTCAAGTTGGCTTGGAGCTGTTCTTGGCACGCGCCAAACGAGGGAAGAGGAGGAAAGAGCCTTGAAGGAGGCCACAGAATTATTGCGCTTTGTGGGGCTGACCGGCAAGGGAGACTATCTGGCGGCAAACTTGCCGTACGGCGACCAGCGGCGCCTGGAGATTGCGCGAGCGCTTGCCAGCAAGCCGAAGCTCTTGTTGTTGGACGAGCCAACGGCGGGTATGAATCCACGTGAAACGGCGGAGACGACCGATTTCATCCGGATGCTCCGCGACGAACTGGGGATTGCTATCTTGTTGATCGAGCATGATATGCGCGTGGTCATGAATATCTCGGAACGCGTGAGTGTGCTCGACTACGGTCAGAAGATCGCCGAAGGAACGCCGCAGGTCGTGCAGAATAACCCACAAGTGATTGAAGCGTATCTGGGTCGGGGCGCCGCGGCGCACGTTTAATCGCGAGGAATTGAGCCATGAGCTTGTTGGAAGTTGACAACATCCATGCCTACTATGGAAACATCCACGCCTTGAAGGGTGTTTCGCTAGAGGTGGAAAAAGGCGAAATTGTAACGCTGATCGGCGCCAACGGAGCGGGAAAGACCACGACGCTGCGCTCTATTTCCGGTCTACTGCAGCCACGAGACGGCGACATTAAAATGAACGGCGAAAGCCTGAGCCAGTATAAGGCGCATGAACTGGTGCGGCGCGGCGTGGCCATGGTGCCGGAGGGTCGCGGCGTGTTTGCGCGCCTGACCGTGTTGGAGAACCTGGAGATGGGCGCCTACCACCGCACCGATCGTAGCAACATTAAGAATGAGATGGAACATGTATTTGAACTGTTTCCCAGACTACGCGAGCGTCGCAGCCAGGTCGCCGGAACGCTCAGCGGTGGTGAACAGCAGATGCTGGCTACCGGTCGCGCGCTAATGTCGCGGCCCAATCTTCTACTTATGGATGAGCCGTCTATGGGGCTCGCTCCTATTCTTGTGGAAACGATCTTCGAGATTATCGAGGAAATCAACGCCGAAGGAACCACCATTCTTTTGGTTGAACAAAACGCGCAGATGGCGCTGCAAATCGCCGACCGCGGCTACGTCTTACAGACCGGAGAGATCGTGCTCAGCGATTCGGCGAGCGCCTTGCGGGCCAACGAGATGGTTCAAAAAGCGTATCTGGGCATCGACTGACGGGGGGCGCCACCATGAAATTGCTTGTACTCAGCGCTGCTGACGTGCGTCGCGCACTGCCCATGTCTGACGCTATCGAAGGCATGAAGGAGGCTTTTTCACGCTTATCGGCGGGAGAAGCCACGCTTCCACAGCGCACACAATTACCCGTTGCAGAGCATGAGGGAATTTCGCTGTTCATGCCCGGTTACCTGCCGGCTGTCGACGCGCTGGCGATTAAGATCGTATCGGTGTTTCCACAGAACGTGGCACGTGGCCTACCTGCTATCCATGGCGTCGTCGTGGGCCTGGACAGCGAGACGGGTAAGCCGCTGGCGCTGCTGGAGGGCGGCACGCTGACGGCGATCCGCACCGGCGCCGGTTCTGGCGCGGCGACCGATCTGTTGGCGCGTCAGGACGCGGCGATTGTGGCCATCATTGGCAGCGGAGTGCAGGCACGCACGCAGTTGGAGGCCGTCTGCACGGTACGCAATATCAGAGAAGCACGCGTCTACAGCCCAAACCAACAGAACGCCAGGGCCTTTGCCCAAGAGATGGCGGGGCGCGGACCGGTACCCGCGGACGTGCGTGTGGTCGCATCGGCCAATGAGGCTGTTCGCGGCGCTGACATTGTGTGCACGGCAACAACGTCAAGCACGCCGGTGTTCTCAGGCGCGGCCCTATCGCCGGGAAGCCACGTCAACGCCGTCGGGTCATTTCGCACCGATATGCAGGAAGTGGACGTGGAAACGGTCAGCCGGGCGCTGGTCGTCGTCGACTCCCGCGAGGCGGCGCGCGAAGAGGCGGGAGACTTAATGATCCCAATTAACGATGGTGTCTTGGAGTTCGATCACATCCACGCCGAATTAGGGGAGATTGTGAATGGAACGCGCAGCGGGCGTACCGACGACGACCAGGTCACGTATTTCAAATCGGTAGGCGTCGCCGTCCAAGATGTCATCGCCGCCAAGATCGCCTTAAGCAACGCCCAGGCGCAGTCGCTGGGCACAGAAATAGACCTATAAGCGTCTGGCGGCGCCGGCGACGGAGCCCTGCATGAGAACGTTATAATGCCCGTCGACCGCTGCTTGTAGCTGTCCCACCCGCTTGTTATACTCGCGCTCCAGATGAGCATAATTGCAGAGAGTTATCGTAAGCTGAGCCATTCACAAGGCGTATTCTATTTGGCCATCGTGTTCATCATTGTTGCCATCCTTGCCACAGGATGCCGCGACGATGGAGCAACGCCAGAAGCCACGTCTGCGCCCCCGGCGCCCACGGCGATGCCAGAACCGACGGAGACGCCGAGCGTTCAGGCCGAGGATTTCGTGACCATCGCCACCGACGCGCCCTTTCCCCCCTTCGCTACATTCGACGAGTTTGGGACCGTTGTTGGCTTTGACGCGGAATTGGCCGAGAGTTTAATGTCTCGCGCCGGCTACGAGTACGAGTTTGTCGTCACCAATTTCGACGGCATGCTGGAGAGCGTCGCCAGCGGTGAATTTGATATGGCAATGACGGCGCTGAGCGACGCGGAGCCTATGGAGGGCATCAGCTACACAGAGCCGTATCTGGAAGTGGGACAGGTGCTGGTGGTGCTGGCAAATGAAGAAACGTTACAGAACTACCAGACGATTCCACCACGCGTGCCAATTGGCGTTCTGGCAGACTCCCTTGCCGGGCAGCGGGCGGCGGTGGAAATCGCGGGGATTTCCGAGGAATTTCTTGTGTTCTTTGAGACGGTTGGGCAGGCGCTCCAAGCACTCATCAACGGCGACATACGGGGCGTCATACTGGACCATGACGATGCTCAACACTTTACGCGCACACATTTTGAACAGTTGAAGATTGCCGGCGGAGACGGTCGCGAGGCATGGATGACTCACGACGAGTATGTGATTGCCGTGAGCGACACGCGACCGGAACTCCTGGAGGACTTGAATGCTGCCATCGCAGAAGCCGAAAACGATGGCACCGTGGAGCGCGTGACAAGAAACTGGCTGGTGTCGCAAGAGACTATCGACGCCGGCGAATCGCTTATTGGCACGCCCGAGGACATCATAGTTATCGGTGTGTTGGGCCAGCTGGACAACGTGGACCCGGCTGCACCACCGTCCAAGATTGGCTGGGAACTCAAATATAATACGATGAGCGGGCTCTATGTGTTAGACGAGGAAAACAATCTGGTTCCGGTGCTGGCAGAAGGAACGCCCGAGGTTTCTGAAAGCGGGCTGGAATATACGATTACGCTGCGCTCCGGGCTCACGTTCCCGAACGGCGATCCGCTCACGGCCGAAGATGTACGCTGGTCCATCACGCGCGCCGGGTCGCTGGGCAGCTGGCACGTAAACGCCTTCCTGAAGGACGAAGACGAGAACCAGATTGCGGATGCAGACGCCGTTCAAGTTGTGGATTCCAACCGGATCCAGATCGCGTTAAACGAACCGGCATCGTTTTTCCCCTACCTGCTGGCGACACCACCCTACTTTGTGATCGGCGAAGAGTGCTACAACACAAACCCCGATGCGGCGCGGCTGTGCAATGGGTTTGGCCCGTACGAAATTATCGAATGGCAGGACGGAGAAACGATCCAATTACAGGAAAATCCACAATGGTCTGGTCCGGGCCAGGCGACATTTGAGAATA
>CAYSMQ010000024.1:0-22139 GCA_964432035.1 uncultured Ardenticatenaceae bacterium | reverse complement strand
TGGAGGTCGCCTATCGTTAAGCAGGCAGCGCGCGCCATAGGCAAGCGTCCATTTTATGGAGGCCGTGCAGCCTACAGGATATTGAGACTTCACGTTTCCGAAATAGTAGATTCATTGGTAAATGGACAAGCGAGAAAGTCAGTATGGCTTACCGAAAATTGAAAGTTGCGTTCATTTGCACACTGCTGCTGATCGCAGGCGCCATCATCACCCATACCTTCTCGACGTCACGCGCCGAAGCACAGACGATCCCCACGCGCACGCCGACTCCGCCCGCCGAAGACGCGACGGCGACTTCAGAACCCGACGACCCGGGCGATCCTGGACCAAATCCAACCTCGCCGTCGGCAACGTCAACCAGCGGCCCCCCGACCGCTACGGCAACCTCCACACCGATTCCCTTACTGCCCACACCTGAAGAAGGATTCTTGCCCACCGCAGCCGCTTGCGATCCACAACCCATGTTGCGCTCAATGGGCAGCGGCGTCAACGTTCGCAGCGGGCCTGGCTTGGACTATGAAACCGTAGGGAGCCTACAGTTACAAGAGGTCCGGCCAATTGCGGGTCGTGCAGCCGACGCTGCGTGGTGGCAAACGATCCTGGCCGATGGAGCGGTTGGATGGGTGGCAGATAACGTCGTCGAGGTCAGCGGCTACATCGGCAATGTTGAAATTGTTCCGGCGCCAGCCTTAGAAGATGGCGCCACGGTGACTCCGGGTACGCCCTGGGCGCCTACACCGCGTCCCGAATGTACCCCGCCGCCAACGGAGACCAGCACACCCAGCCCAACGCCAAGCGCCACGGCCACGGCAACAGCTTCCTTGACGCCAACGGCCGATGAGACGGCAGTTGAAGAAGAGACACCAGAAACGGAAGCAGCCGCTGAGTCGGTAACGGCGACGCCAATCGTAGCCGCGGCCACGGCCGAGATACCAAATCTACCCGCCAGTCCAACGGCCGAGCCCTTGCCCGAAGAAGTTGAAGGCTCGCCAAACACGCCCTGGATTCCGATCGCAGGAATCGGGCTGATTCTGATAGCCGCCGGGCTCTTCGTCGTGCAGCGCATGCGTGGGTCATAATCGCTACAAAGGAGATCTTCATGAAGTGGCAAGAGCAGCGCCTGGCGGAGGGCATACTGTTTACTGATATGTACCAGATTACGATGGCCCAACTGTATTATCGCTACGGCCTACACGAAAGGCAGGCGCAGTTTGACCATTTTTTCCGTAGCTATCCCGACTATGGCGACCATAAAGCAGGCTATTGCATAAACGCCGGTCTGGAGTGGCTGCTGGATTGGATGGAGCAGTCCAGTTTTGGCGATGAAGAAATAGCCTATCTTCGACGGCAAGAGAGCGCGACCGGGGAACAGTTATTTGCAGACGACTTTCTTGAGTGGCTCAAGGAGAACGGCGATTTCTCTCAGATCAATATCCGGGCCATTCCAGAGGGGCGTGTGGTGCACCCCAATGTTCCGCTGACGTCCGTTCGCGGCTCCCTGGCCATGGCCCAAATCCTGGAGTCAGCCCTTCTCAACCAACTCAACTACCAAATCTTGATCGCGACCAAAGCCGCGCGCATCCATGGCGTCACCAACGGACAACTGTTGCTAGAATTTGGCATGCGCCGGGGACACGGCAATGGCGTGAACGCCGGCGCGCGAGCCGCGCTCATTGGCGGCGCCGATTTCACCTCCAACGTGGGACTTTCCACGGCGCTAGATTTCCCCGCCAAGGGCACGCACGCACATAGTATGGTGCAGGTCTTCATGGCCCTGGGAGAAGGAGAGCTTGGCGCATTCAGGGCTTATGCCGACATTTATCCTGACGACTGTATTCTGCTGGTCGATACCATCGACACGCTTGAAAGTGGCATCCCCAACGCCATCAAGGTCTTTGAGGAGCTACGGCGCAAAGGCCACGAGCCCGCCGGCGTGCGCCTGGATTCTGGCGACCTGGCCCACCTCAGCGTCCAGGCGGCCATCATGCTCGACGATGCCGGCTTCCCCGATGTCTCTATCGTGCTTTCCAATCAGCTGGATGAACTGACAATCTGGCAAATCCAAACACAAGTAATGGATGAGGCGCCCCGATATGACAAAGACGCCGCCGACATCATCGGTAGACTCGTCTACGGTGTGGGCACGCGGCTTATTACCTCCAGCGGGGACTCCGCGTTGGACGGTGTCTACAAGCTCGTCGCTATCCAAAAGGGCGGAGAATGGAAGCCGGCAATAAAGTTGTCTGAATCGCGTGCCAAAGTTCCGAATCCGGGCCAGAAGAAAGTGTGGCGCATCTATGACAAACGCGGCAAAGCAACAGCGGACCTGTTGACGATGGATTACGAGGATCCGCGCGACATGGACACGATCACCCTGCACCACCCCATTGAGCACGGCATTTTCCGCACGCTGGCGCAGGAGGATGTCTCTAGGATAGAGTCGTTACTGACCGACGCCTGGAGCGAGGAAAACGGTCGGGTCGAACAACCTTCTCTGGAAGAGATACGGGCGCTGAGACAGGCGGATTTGGAGCAATTAGATCCGGGCGTCAAGCGTCTGATGTACCCGCATGTCTATCACGTGTCGCTGAGCCAAAAGCTCTGGGATCACAAAGAGCAGCTCATCGAGTCAATGCAATCCTAGCTCTCTGCCAAAGCTGCCTTGACGATTATCAGACAGCCGATTTCTCCTAACTACCCGCGGTAGCCGAAATCGGATGCCTCCCTTGAGTGTCTCTAATTTTGGTCTAATGTTAGGAATCTATGATCGGCATTGCTGATCAAATAGACCCTCGTATGGTGCCCATACGATTAAGATAAGACAATAGTAGAAACGCAAGGAGACATATAATGGCAACGACGGAAGCCGCTGAATCCTATCGTTTTCAGGCTGAAATCAAACAGCTCTTAAACATCCTGGTGCACTCCCTCTACCAGGATCGCGACATTTTTCTACGCGAACTGATCTCCAACGCGTCCGACGCACTGACACAAATGCATTTCCAAATGCTAACTGACCGTGACGTCCATGACGCTGATGCCGAGCTCGCCGTTTGGTTGGAGGTGGAGGAATCGGATGGAGAAAAGTGGCTCGTAGTAAAGGATACGGGCGTGGGAATGACGTCTGAGGAGCTGATCAAAAACCTGGGCACCATTGCCCAGTCAGGCGCACGCGCATTTCTAGAGCGACTACAGGAGAACGATGCCTCGCCCGGGGACATCATCGGTCAGTTTGGCGTGGGCTTCTATTCGGTATTTATGGTTGCCGACCTTGTTCGCGTCGTATCCAGAAGCTACCAGTCAGACGCCGAGGCAGCCGCCTGGGTATCGCACGGCGACGATAGCTTCCGCGTTGAACCCGCGGATAAGGAAGATCGGGGCACTGAAATCCATATCAAGCTAAAAGAAGATGCCTCCGAATTCGGCAGCGAATGGAAGCTGCGCGAGATTGTGAAAAAACACTCCGACTTTGTATCTTACCCCATTTATTTAGACGGAGAGCAAATCAACCAGCAGCAGCCCTTGTGGCGTAAGACACCCTCCGATGTCACGCAGGAAGATTACAACAACTTCTACCAGCAGATGACGATGGATTTCGAAGAACCGGTGAGCGCGATCCATTTCCATTCCGATGCGCCGGTACACCTGCGGGCCCTGCTGTTCGTTCCCGCCAAACGCGACCGCGGCGTCCTTGCTGCGCGCAAAGAGCCGGGCTTGAAGCTTTATTCGCACAATGTTCTCATACAGGAATACAACAAGGACCTTCTCCCGGACTGGCTGGCTTTTGTAGACGGCGTCGTCGAATCTGATGATCTACCCCTCAACGTCAGCCGCGAGACAGTGCAAAGCAATCGTTTCATGCGCCGCATGGGCCAGACATTGCGGCGGCGAGTGGCGCGCACGCTTCAGGAACTGGCCGACGACGAGCCGGAAACTTATGGCACCTTCTGGAAGCAACACGGGCGCACGATAAAGGAAGGCATCATTTCCGAGCCGGAAAGCTTGAAAGATGTGATGCCCCTTTTGCGCTACCATTCCACGAGATCTGAGTCAGAACTCACCTCGCTGGATGCATATGTGGAACGTATGGCCCAGGATCAAGAAGCAATCTACTACGTGTTTGGAGACAGCGCTACCGCAGTCTCGCATAGCCCGCACCTTGATCCCTTCCGCGCCCGTGACATTGAAGTCCTATACTGGATCGATCCCTTAGATCCCTTCCTGGCGCCGCTACTGAAGGAGTACAAAGAGAAGCCCATCAAAAACATCGACGATGCCGGTCTGGAGCTTCCCGAAGACGAAGATGCTGCTGACGAGCCCGACAAATTGGCCGAACCGGATTTCAATCGCTTCATTGGTCGCTGTGTAAAGATACTGGGCGATCGCGTCGTCGAGGTACGCGCCTCGCGCATGTTGCGCACCAGCCCCATCCGCCTGGTGTCGCCCGAAGACGCGGCTAACCGTGAAATGCAACGCATCTATCGCTTCCTGGAAGAGAATTATGAAGTTCCCAAGCGAATAATGGAGGTCAACCGCAATCATCCGCTCGTCGTCAGCCTGGCGCACCTCGTCAGCGAAAAACCGGACGACGAACTGATCGATCTGGCCATTGAGCAGCTATACGAAGGCGCTCTGGTCCAGGAAGGCCTCCACCCCGATCCGGCAAAGATGGTGCCGCGGATCGAGCAGTTGCTGAACCTTGCAGCCGCGGCGCACGCGCCTGAGGCGCCACCAGAAGACGACGAGTAGCAGCGCGTGATGTGGGCTGAGCGCCTTACTCCGAATCCTGCATCATGTTAAGTAGCGAGCGCCCGATGTCCTGCACAACGGTTGTGCCGGTCGCCCCTTCGATCACCAACACGACGGCATAGCGGGGCGTACGCGCCGGGGCGAAACCGAGATACCAGGAATTCGTTGCCGCCTCCGGGCCAGATAAGGCTACCGTGCTGTGTTCGGCGATATTTCCGTCGTCTATCGCCAGGGACCCGAGCAGCGTGTCGGCAGTCGAAACGCTAATGGATCGTGTCACAGGCTCAGTGTGCTCGACTGTTTGCCACACACCGGCGCTGTTCTGGACCTCGGTGACCAGGTACGGTGTGGGAAGCGCACCGCCGCTACCAAGGGCGACCCAGGCTCGAGCCAGCTGCAAGGGAGTGACCGTTAGTGACTCTTGCCCCAATATGGCCTCCCGCGCGTCGGCGACTGGCTTGACGACAGCTGTTGCCGTGACCAATGGAAACTCAGGTTGTGAAAAGAAGCCAAAGTCCTCAAATACGCCGGTCAGTCCTTCAGCGCCAAAGTCGCCGGCAAGTTCCAACATGGGAGCCGGGCAGGCGTGGGCCAGTACTGTGGCCCAGGTAGGATCTTGGGGTGGATTCGTACGGCACTCCTTAACCTGACCGCGTACGGCTATGGGCTCGTCGATAGCCGTCAGATTATCGTCTAAGCTCACGACGCCCTGTTCCAGCCCCGCCGCCAGTATAAAGGGTTGTATTGCCAGACCAGGCTGGTATTGGCCCTGTGTGACGCGGTTCAAAAGCGGTGACTTTTCGTCGGAAACGAGCTCGTCGAACAACTCGTCCAGGCGATTGGGATCGTAGGTAGGATGGCTAACCATGAGTTTGACGGCGCCGTCGGGTACGGTGAGCGCCAGGGCCGCGCCGGAATGGTCGCCGAAAAGCGCCTCGGCATTTCGCTGCCAGTCGGCATTCAATGTGAGCCGCACGTCTTGTCCGGACTGGGAGCGGTGCAAGTTTCTGCGCCAAAAAGCGCCCCATGGATCGCCATCTTCACCGCGCAAGACCTGGTCGTAGCCCTCTTCGATCCCGGCCGTCCCATGACGAAAACTGTAGTATCCAACCGCCGGGCCAATCGAAGGGATGGGGTACACGCGGCTTGGATCGTCGACTGGCCCAATTGTTTCGGCAAGGACGACCCCATTGGCGTCCAGGAGACGGCCACGCCGGATGCGCAGTTCGGCTTCCACGACGCGTGGATTGTCGGCGCGCTGAGCCATAGACGGCCCACGAACGACGGCCCAATAGACGAGCGTCAATGCGAGTACCATAAAGGCTACAAACAGGCCCAGGGTCACGTACTCCATACGTCCTGACCTGCGTAACGTCTCATTCATATAGCAATAATTAGAAGGGGAATGGGCCACACGCGCCAGAACGGTTCAGGATACGCTAAGTAATCGGGCCGCGGGGCCATCAGAGTTCGGTCGTATTGCGAGCCGAGAGATAGAGCAGCAGGCCAATCATGAGGCTACTAATAAACAGAGAGCTACCGCCATAACTCACAAAGGGAAGCGTGACACCCGTCAACGGTAGAACTTTCACAACGCCCCCCACGATTAGAAATGCCTGCACGCAGAGCATGATTGTGACGCCGGCTGCCAGGTAGGTGTAAAACGGACGGCGGCAGAGGGCTGCAGTGCGCAAGCCACGGTATCCAAGTAGGATGAAGCACGCAAGGACGGAAAAGCCACCGATCAGACCCCACTCTTCGGCGATGGCTGCGAAAGCAAAGTCAGAGTGCACGACGGGCACGTATACCGGCGCGCCCTGCCCTATCCCTTGACCCGACAACCCACCGGATGCAATAGCATATAGCGACTGCACGATCTGGAAAGCGCGATCGGTGGCGTCGGGCCATGGATTCCACCACGCGTCCACCCGCAGTTTGACAACGTCAAATGTAAAATAACCGATGATGCCGGCCGCGACGACGAGCAGGATGCCGCCCAGGACATAGCGCCATTCTCCGGTCGCTATGTAAAGCAAGGTCAGGAAAGAAACAAAGAACAGCGTTGCCGCGCCGAGGTCACGTTGCCAGATGAGCAGCACAATGGAAAAGCCCCACATCAATAAGAGTGGCGCCAAAAATGCGGCGCGGTGACGGCCATGACGACCAGTTCTAAACGGCTCTAGCTGCAACTGTTCGTCAAAGTAGCTCGCCAGAAACACAACAAGCAACAGTTTCATTAATTCGGACGGTTGAAAATACACGCCGCTAAAAAGAGGAATTTGCAGCCAGAGAGACGCGCCCGCTCCAGAGGGATTGACGCCAAACACGAGCGTGGCCACTAAAAGAATCAGTCCGAGCGTGAGCCACGTATATCGATAGCGCCTTAGAACGCTAAGGTCGCGCGGGACAATGGCAATTGCCACCAGCGCCGCCGTAGCGATAACCATCCATAGCGTTTGCCTCGCCAGAAAATTGGCAGCCAGGCGATCGACGAGCAGAAGGCCCCAACCGGTCAACAAAGCATAGATAGGTAACAGGATTGGGTCGCGCTTCGGACGGAAACGGTTAAGAAGCCAGTGGCTAAGGCCCATCATGAGGGCCCAAACGGCCGGCGCCCAGAAGTGGCCGAGCGTCAGCGCCCCCTCTGCTGCCAAGCTTAGGGCCACCGCATTCAGACTGACGAAGAGTAAGGCCACAAGCAACAGGGCCAGTTCTTGCGGCTGCCGTCCTTCAGCCGGTTCCAGTATTCCTTGTATGGACATTAATCAGGAGGGTACGTCAAATGTACTTGTTGACCAGTGGGCCCAGGCGCTCACGCGCCTCTTCTGAAACGTGGTCGGCGTCGGTAATTAGGGCATCCTTCAGGGCATGGTGTGCGGCGAACTCCCCTTCCCAATCGCCCATGCCGGCAACCAGGGCGCCAATGGCCTTCTTGGCCAATTCTGTATTGTGCCGCAACGTACGCACAACCATCTCGACCGTTACCGGCTCTTCACTTTCGTGCCACACGTCGTAGTCAGTTACGTGAGCCATCACCGCATAGGCCATCTCAGCCTCCAAAGCCAGAAACGCTTCGGGAGATGTCGTCATGCCGATAATACTCATGCCCCACTGCCTGTAGATGTTCGACTCGGCCTTGCTGCTAAACCGGGGTCCCTCAATTGTGATAAACGTGCCCGACTCGTGCACCGTGCCGCCCGCCTGGCGCACGGCTGCGACCAGCGCGACACTCAGTTCGGGTGAAAATGGTTCGGCCACGCTAATGTGCGCCACGAGCCCACCGGAAAAGAAAGACTTTTCACGATCATAAGTTCTATCGAATAGCTGTTGAGGCACCACGATATGGCCCGGCTCATAATCCTCGCGCAGAGAGCCACAGGCACTCACAGATACCACATATTTGGCGCCAATCATCTTTAACGCCATTATGTTGGCTCGATAAGGCACTTCGCTAGGAGACAACGTATGACCGCGACCGTGCCTGGGTAGAAAGGCGACGCGACGACCATGCAACTTACCGACGAGAAGTTCATCGGACGGTTTTCCGAACGGAGTCTCTATCTGGACAGACTCCAACTCCTGAAGCCCTTCCATCTCGTAAAGACCGCTACCGCCCAGAATTCCTAGCTCAACGTCTGCCATGCAAACTCCTTGTAACCTTGATTACCAATCGCCCGATTATAGCTAAAAAGTCCCAACAATTCTATAAATCCATGTGACAACAGTTGAACAGCCTATTTAACTCTGATAAACTGCTCCCATGAGTGGGATGTCGCGTTTCCTCTGGGCTGTCATAGCAGCCATTCTAGTTTTATTTCTGGCAATGGGCGCTCCCACCTCTGCCGCCACACCGCCCTTCCAGGACAACTACGGCCGTCTAAGCAAAAATTTGGGCCCGCTTCGGCTAGAAGTTACCATTTCTCCCCCGGTCGCGCGGCCTAGAGACACAGTCGTCGTGGATGTGACGCTAACCAATCTCGTCGACCGTGCTGTTGAACCAAACGTCGAAGTCTCACTGCCCGCTACCCTATCAGACGCCAACCAACGCTATCCCGCGGGCACAGCATTCGATTACCAACGCAACATTCTTAGCTGGCAGCCGGTTCTTGCCGAGCATGAGGACGCGGAGCAGCTTTCGCTGGAATATCGCGTATCGGTCGCCGATATGGGACAACCTGAGCAGAAAATTGACCTACATGTGACCGTCGATGGCGAAACGTCGACGGCTTCTGTTAATTTCTGGGTGGGCTCAGCGCCAACTGCCTCATTTAGCGTAAGCCCTCAGGTCGTCGCCGTAGGCCAACCGGTAGTTCTCACGGCCGAACCGGGTGGACCTGGCCCATTCACGCAAACGTGGACACTCAGTGATGGGCGCGAGATCGTGGCCCAGAACCCAGAGGTAACCTTTGCGACACCGGGAAATTACGAGATCCAGTTAGAGATTTCAAATCCTCTCACCGTGGCGACAGCCCTTGGCGGCGTCGCCGTCGTGGCACAACCAGCCGCCCGCTTTGCGGTCGACGACGAGTTTCCGGTAGCCGGGCAGGAGTTCACTTTTGTCAACGAAAGCGGCGGCGAGCGGCCACTTTCAAGTCATTGGACCTTCGGCGATGGCGGCGAGTCGCGGGAATGGAGCCCCACCCATGTCTACTCACAACCCGGTGAATACGAAGTTCGCCTCGTCGTTTCCAGCGACTTTGGACAGTCAGAATACACGATGCCCGTGTCTGTCGGGACCAACCCCGTTGCCGATATCGTCATACCAGAACAGGTGTCCACTGGGGATTCTTTTGAAGCACGAGCCTTTGGCGATGACACGGTAACCGACCTAGCCTGGGACATGGGCGATGGCCGGCAGGTTAAGGGAGATGTGATCAATCACACGTACTACCGGTCGGGAGATTTCGTCGTCACGCTGACTGCCGCCAACGATTATGGCGAAACGACTGTCAGCCGTCCGATCCACGTCGAAGGCGGCCGGCATTTCGTTTTTCTGCCGCTGAGCTTACAGGGTTTGCTTGAAGGCGGCGCGACGGCGGAGCAACCGGCGAGTGAAGCGCCGGCAGAGCCAGACATCGTCCAACAGCCGGGCGCAGAACCCGGCGATTCCGAGAACGCCACAATTCCGGCCCAAAGCGGCAGCACGTCGCCAAATCCCGGCGGCGCATCGGCAGCGCCTGTCGAACAAGCCGCGGAAGCAATCGCGCTTCCTCCTCAGCCGGCACTGGCGCCCGATGCCAGCACTGCCGAACAACTGTTATGGTATGTTAACGAAGCGCGCCGCCTACACGGCCTACCGCCGGTCAGCTACAACTACGAGCTGAGCATCGCGGCCCAGATACATACAGAAGACATGGCCCAGAACCCGGACATCATGCACGTCGGCTCAGACGGCTCGCGACCGGCCGAACGGCAGCAGCGCTACGGATATCGCGGCGTTTATGGCGGCGAGGCCGTCGCCTGGGGCTGGGAAAGCCCCGTACACGTCGTCGAGTTTTGGGTAAACAGCCCGCCCCATCGCGTCTTGATCCTCAATCCGGACGCCCATGAAGTGGGCGTGGGCCACATGGCCGACGGCCGAGCGCTCAATATCTGGTACTGGTCCGTGGAATTCGGTATCCTGCCCGACGGTCAATAATCCCTATTTCCTCTGCACAACCAATGATAACCCCTCGCTTCTGCTCGTTAGGAGCTTAAGCGGCGCTCCAGCAATTGGGCCAAAGTTGGCTGCCCGATCACTTGAAGCTCGTACCGAACGCGCTGGCTTGGCTGCCGGATGTCAATCAGGCGTCCCAGGTCGATGGGCGTGGCAATAAGCACAAGGTCAGCAGGGGTGTTATTGATCGTTTCCTCCAGTTCGCCGATCTGTTTGGCGCCATAGCCCATTGCCGGCAACACGCCGCGGGCGTTCGGGTAGTTCTCATACGTTTGCGCAATGGAGCCGGTGGCGTATGGCTGCGGATCGACGATTTCGCCCGCGCCAAAATTGTCCGCTGCCACGTATCCCGCGCCGTAGGCCATTTCTCCATGCGTCAGCGTGGGGCCATCTTCGATAACCAGCACGCGCTGTCCTTGGATGGCCTCGGCGTCCTCCACGAAAATAGGCGACGCTGCGCGAACGATGACCGCGTCGGGGTTCACCGCGCGCACGTTACGTTGCACCGCAACGACGTTTTCATGATCGGCCGTATCAACCTTGTTTACGACGACGATATCGGCCATGCGCAGATTCGTTTCGCCGGGATGGTAACGAACTTCATGTCCCTGGCGGTGGGGATCGGCCACGACGATGTGCACGTCGGGCCGGTAAAAGGGCAAATCATTGTTTCCGCCGTCCCATACGATAATGTCGGCTTCTGCCTCCGCCTTTTCCAGTATGGCATGGTAGTCAACGCCGGCGTAGATCACGGCGCCCATTTCCACATACGGCTCGTACTCCTCGCGCTCTTCAATTGTGCATTCCGCTTCCTCCATATCGTCATAGGAGGCGAACCGCTGAACAGCCTGAGCCGCCAGATCACCATAGGGCATGGGATGCCGTACCGCCACCACGCGTTCGTACCCTAGTTCCTGCAACGCGCGAACGACGTGGCGTGACGTCTGGCTCTTACCACTTCCCGTGCGCACGGCATTTATCGAGACCACGGGCCGGCTTGAACGCAACATCATGTGATCCGGACCAATCAGCCGGAAATCCGCGCCCGCTGCCAGCACGCGCGAGGCAAGGTGCATCACGTACTCATGAGACACGTCCGAATATGAGAACACGACCTGGTTCACGTCATGCTCGGCGATCAGTTCCTCGAGTTGCGCTTCGGGATAGATTGGCACCCCGTCTTCATACAGATCGCCACTCAGTTCAGGCGGGTAGCGGCGTCCCTCAATGTTTGGAATCTGCGTCGCGGTGAAGGCCACCACTCTGTACTTTTCATTATTGCGGAATACCGAATTGAAGTCGTGAAAATCGCGACCGGCTGCACCGGCAATTATGACCCGTTCCGGCGAAGTATCAGTGGGCATGTTGTCTCCTCTTTATTGCGAAATTTGTACGAATGAGAAAAGCAACCCGCACAGGGTTTCAACACCATAATGATATCAGAAGATTGCGCAAGTGGCAGTTCAATGCGGAAGGCGAGGTCTACCCGTATCAGTCTATTTCAATAGCGCTATCCGAAAGATAGGGAAAGCGTGAATATTATGTTGAGATATATTGATGTTATGCAAAGCAATGCTATAATGCCTCTGGACTTAATGACATAATATAGTACCTGATTGCTAGATTTCAGTTCTATAGAGGTTCGGGGGTTCGTTCGAGCAGTCTAGGTAGCATAGGAGACACAGGCGATGGAAGAGCAAATCTTCGCCTTTCTAAAGTATCTCGGGCAAGAGCGAAAGTACTCTGACAACACCATTGCCGCGTATAAAAATGATCTCAACCAGTTTATGCGCTACGTTCATGCCGAACACGAGGAAATCTCCGATTGGCATGACGTAACAGATGACACGGTCAGAGCGTACGTTCACTATATGAAAGAACAGCCTTACGCCTCTTCGTCTGTGGCCCGCAAAGTCGCGGCGCTCAAGTCCTTCTTTCACCATTTGACAGGGCGGGAGATTGTTGATGCCAATCCTGCCAAAAAGGTCGACTCCCCGAAAGTTAGAAAACGCCTGCCGCACACGTTGTCAGCAGAGGATGTCGAGACACTCCTGGCGGCACCGATGGGTCGGAAATCACCCAAGAACTTGCGCGACACGGCGCTGCTCAACCTGCTTTATGCAACCGGCATGCGTGTTACCGAAGTGGTGTCTCTACGAGTTCAAGATGTGGACCTCGAGCAGGAAGTGCTTTACTGTCCTGGCAAAGACGGACAAGTACGCGTCTTGCCCTTTAATGGAGAAACGAGACAGATCCTTGCTGCTTACCTAGAATCCGGTCGTCCGCACCTGGTGAAGAACGAGGAGGAGGACGCGTTATTTTTGAATCATCGTGGGAAGCAGCTGACACGTCAGGGCCTATGGCTGATCATCAAGGCCTATGCGCGTAAGGCCAGTCTCTCAGGAGAAGTGACGCCCCACACGTTGCGCCATAGCTTCGCCGCTCACAAGCTGGAAGGTGGTGCTGATTTGCAGCGCGTCCAGCAATTGTTAGGGCACGCCAATATCTCCACAACACAGATCTATACACAGATTACAGAGACGGAAGAGGAATGAGCCGGTTTCAACACACCGGTCATTGAAAGAAAACGACACTATGAGCGATTTCATCACGCCACAGCAGATTCAGGAAGCCGCCGATGCTGTCAGCCGGCGCACAGATTACACGCCACGCATCGGTCTGGTGTTGGGCTCAGGGCTCAACGATCTGGCAGATGCCGTCGTCGACGCCGACGTGGTCTCGGTGGGCGATATTCCCCATTGGCCGACCTCTACCGCACCCGGTCATGCGGGACGCCTGGTCATCGGCGCCCTGGAAGAAAAACCGGTACTCGTGCTACAGGGGCGCGCACATTACTATGAAGGCTACCAGATGAGCCAGCTGGCGCTGCCCGTGCGCGTCATGCAACGACTCGGCGTGGAAACGATTATTCTTACCAACGCGGCCGGTGGTCTCAATCCGGACTTCGAGGCCGGGGATCTCATGCTGATTCGCGATCATCTCAACTTTCTAGGGCTTACCGGTCAGAACCCGCTACGAGGCCCTAACGACGACAGCATCGGTCCACGCTTTCCCGACATGACTGAACCCTATGACCCGCGGTTGCGACGACTGGCACACGAGGTGGCAAGGGAGCAGGAGATCACCTTGCGGGAAGGCGTGTACGCGTACGTAGCGGGCCCCAGCTATGAAACACCCGCCGAACTTCGCTTCTTGCTCACAGTCGGCGCGGACGCCGTCGGTATGTCAACCGTGCCCTCGGTCGTCATCGCGCGCCACGCTGGGATGCGCGTCCTCGGCATCTCTACGATCACCAACATGGCTACACCCGATCCGGAGCCTGGACAGGAGACGACCCACGAGGAAGTGCTGGAGGTTGGCCGTATTGTCGTTCCTCGACTCACGCGTCTGATCCACGGGATTTTGCGACGCCTCTAACGTGCTACATAAGCGTTGCCGTCAGCTGCTGATTAGTTTTCCCAATACGCTGCCCTGCTCAGGCATAGAATGGATCGTGTCTACGTATTCCTGATCCGGAATGACGTCTGGATCTACATCATTTGTGGCCTTGGCCTTCTCTGGTACCTAAATGAGCTTATCCGGAGCCAAAGCGCGTTGCAGCGCGCGATGTTCGGCCTGGAACGCGAGACCTCTCTACGAAAACGTAACGCGGCGCTCCTGTTTGTCATCTTCTTTTCAGCCATCGCCGCCGCCGTCATCTACGTCAACAGAGAGATACGTCCAAACCTGCCGCCTGAACTGCTACGACCGCCGACGCCCACAATAGATTCCGGTTTTGCGCCGGCGACGATCGCGGTAGAGGGTACACCTGAGAGGGAAGAATCGGAGGCGACGCCGACGTCGCCGATCGCGCCAACCGTTACCCTGCCCGGTCAGCAATCGTCGCCCATTACCGAGACCTTAACAGACACGCTTACAACCACCGTTACAGACACGATTACCTCGACAGAGCAGACACCGCCACTGCCCGACATTCAAACGACGGGTGCTCCTCCCCAGGCTGAAGAGCCAACAACCGGGCCGCAAGTTGTCGGGTGCACACCTGACGCCATCATTACCGAACCGCGCGAAGGAGCCTCGATCCTGGGGCTACTCAACGTTTTTGGCAGCGCCAACACGGCCGATTTTGGCTACTATGAGATTGAAATTCGCGGTCCGCAAACCAACGACCGTTGGGCCTCGTTGGTAGGAAGGCGTATTACGCAACCGGTGACGGACGGTATTCTTGCCGGTAACGTTAACCTCTCCCCATGGGCGCCCGGTACGTATGACGTGCGCCTCACCATCTCAGATGAAAATGAAGAGATCTCGCATCAATGCAGCGTTTCCATTTCGCTCCAAACAGACGGCGGCGAGTAGTACGGGCCACGGTCCACCAGCTACTTCCCTTTCTTGCCGTAAAAACAGAGCATCGTATTGCCATAGGTGCGGCGATCGATAAGCGTTAGCTTTTTTAGCGAGAGCTGCTCATACTCTTTGGGATCGATCTGCACGATGATAATTCCGCGCTCGTCGAGAAAGCGATCCGGGTCTTCGTCAAGCCTCAACATGACGCGCTTCCAGATTCCGCGATACTGGGGCGGCGCGACAAAGATATAGTCAAACGGGTCCAAATCCGCCGTGCGCAGATAGGTGAAAGCATCCGTGCGCCGCACCTCGGCGCCATCCTCCAGGCGAGTCGCGGCCAAATTCTCATGGATCGTTTTAGTCGCCGCCCGCTCCGTATCCAGAAAGACAGCTTCCACGGCGCCGCGGCTGAGCGCCTCGATGCCCACCTGTCCGGTGCCGGCGAACATATCCAGCCACCGCGTACCGGGCGCAGCGTGAGGACCCAGTAGATTAAACAGGTTCTCCTTAATACGATCCATGATGGGGCGCGTCTTCTGTCCGGGGACCATTGACAGCCTGTGCCCCTTGGCCCTGCCACTTATTACCCGCATCTCACACTCACCTCACAATGATTTCTCTTAAGAGTACACCATCGCCAACCTCCTGGCCCGACCTGTCAAGCACGGGCAAGCGCTGATCGTCTTCCTGAAGCCACATGCCTGTTGAAAGCCGGTAACTGCCTGGAGCAATCGACTGCGGTATCTCCAAACGGTGAACATCACGAACATATTTGTCCGCGGGCCAGCGACGCGTCGGAAAATCCCCTGGGTTAAGCTTGTCGGATTGCGCCACCGGTCTGCCGTTACTGTCAAGCATATGGAGGAAGACCTGATAGTTGTCCTCGATATCTCCTTCTGCTTTCCAGTATAACGTAACTTCGATTGCTTCACCCCGTTCAGCTTCGGCGGGTGCATCATAGCCGATGAGGGCCAGCTCCTGAGCCAGACTGGCATACGTATCATGCTCGGCGGGTATTGCCGACAGGCCCTGTGATTCTATGTGGAATAATCCCTGCCACTGCGAAAAGGTATAGATTAACAAGAAGGAAGCCGTGACCGTCAGCGCGGGTCCCAGCGCGGTAGCCGTATCACCGGACAAGGGATTGCGACGTGCCACATGCGCCAGGATGAAGCTCCTGACCTCACTGCGGCTGGCGATTAGGGCCGCAACGCCGGCCAAAAGCAGCGCCAGAGCCGAAATCAGCCACGACGCGCGTCGCTCGGCCGTCTCTGTGAAATTCACGTCTACAACGTGGAAGCCCTCGGACACTGGAACTACGATAAAGCCTTCCGGACGCCCCAATATTGTCTCCACCGGCTGCCCGTCTATCCTGACCTCCCAACCGGGAAAATCGAAAATAAAAAGACGCAGAAAGAAATCCTGCCCGGTCTCTACCTGATACCGCAGGTGCAAAGGGGTCACTTCGTGGCCCACCACCGACGTGTCTGCCGGCAGCGTAGCGCGATTGACTCGGTCCAGCGAACCACCTTCGAGAAAGCGATCGACCATCTCCTCCTGCGGGCGAGGAATGCTCTCCACGGTACGAGGAACAAAATCAGCCGTGGACGTCGTGCCCAGCCACCGGCCCTGGCGCTCAATGGCCATGACGGCCCGCGCGCTGGTATCCCACCTATCTTCAAGCCACGGCGGGACCATTGCCAGGGGCAAGGACTGCATGAGCACGATAAGAAGAAAAAATGCCGGCGCCCACTGTTTCGAGCTGCGCACAACCTCTTGCCAATAGCTCGCCTGTTCCTGCTCTTGCGGTGCACGCTTGTCAAGGGCATGCAGAAAGCGCAAGAGCGATTGCACACCGACACCGCCAAGAATGGCGAGCATGGCGGCGGAGGGCCCCAACAGGCGCCATGGAAACTGTAGATAGGGCATGAGGGGCACAGTTTCCCACACAAGTACAGACGCCGGGATCATCAAGAAAAGGAGCGCGATGCCGGCAATAACAAAGAAAACAGCGTGGGCCCGCCTGCGAGCGTAACCCGTTGCCAGACCCCCAATGCCCAACGCCGCCAGCAACCACTGCGCGATTCCCAGATTATGCCGGAAGGCCGGTTCGGTCGCTCCCCAATCGAGCCAGACTGACGGCCCCATGAGTTCCAGGAAGCTCAGAAAATGGTTGCGAAAATCAAAGTGACCGCCGTCGCCGATAAGGCTTGTCAGGTTGACCGCATCCTGTTCCAGCGCCACTGGCAGCCAGAAGAAAGCCGTCAGCATGACGGCAAGGGCCAGCGCCCCCGCCATCCACGCACCCCGCGTTTTCAACCAGACAATCTCGCTCCCGTCGGCAAGCTGCGGCTCCGTCCGCCGTCGCCACCAAAGGTTCAGAAGACACTGCCACAGAAACCAGCCACACAGAATGGCGAAGAAAACCAGGGCCATCAAATTGTGGGAGACGATGACCATGGCCGTGGCCAGCATCGCCGCCAGAAAGGCGCCAGGCGCCGGGTCTCTGCGCAACCCATCTAACGTCCACAGGGCAACCGGGAAGAGGCCGAAGCTGAGAAATTCGGCCAGGTCGCCGCGGGCATGCGGATCAATATAGTGCAAATAAGGGGCGAAGAGATAGCTGGCGACGGCGACGATCCCCGCATTGCGCCCCCACCCATTGCGCACAAAACCATACATACCTAGCGCGCCTGCCAGATAGGTCAAGACGAAGACAAACTTGGTCCCGGCGACGGCATCGAATCCCGGCGTCAGAGTGAACGGCAAGCCTAGATAGTAGGCCAGTGGCGCGTAATAGTTAAAAATGGGATACCCATAACCGAAGTAGAAATGGGGCGCCCAGCGTGGATATAGCTCTCCCTCGCCCACCAGCCGCGCCAGTTCGGCCATCCGAAACACGTGTAGCTCGGCGTCCGTTTGCCGCGGCAACCCGGACCTGGCGAGAAAAGGCCAGGCGACCGCTGCCACCAACAGCAGGACAAGAAAGAGGTATCCAAGCTCGATATTTCGTAGTCGCCGCATAACTCAAAACAAAGACGTGAAATGCGACGAACGTGTGCATTTCACGTCTGAGACTTTATTCAATGGCGCAAAGGCGCACTTCAGGGTAGATCAGGCAATCAGCTCGACGATTTGCTCCGGATGCTCGGCTACGCGCACGCCTGCGGCCTGCAACGCTTCAATTTTTCCTTCGGCCGTGCCAGATCCGCCTTCTACAATGGCGCCTGCATGTCCCATGCGACGTCCCGGCGGGGCCGTGCGCCCGGCAATAAAGGCTGTGACCGATTTGGTCATGTGCTGGGATATATAGGCGGCGGCGCGTTCCT
Source organism: uncultured Ardenticatenaceae bacterium (assembly GCA_964432035.1). GTDB lineage: Bacteria > Chloroflexota > Anaerolineae > Promineifilales > Promineifilaceae > JAAYYY01. The sequence continues at coordinate 4,037 of CAYSMQ010000024.1, read as the reverse complement.
CGTCGTTGCCGCCAATTTCGCCGATCATGACCACCTGCTCCGTTTCAGGATCTTCTTCAAACATCTGTAGCACGTCGATAAAGCTGGTGCCGTTAATTGGATCGCCGCCGATGCCCACGCACGTCGTCTGCCCGATGCCGCGCTCCGACAAAGCGTAGACTACCTCGTAGGTGAGCGTTCCGCTGCGTGACACCACGCCAACCGGCCCCGGCTTCACGATCGAGGCGGGTATAATACCCAGTTTTACACCTTCACTATCCGAAAGAGGGGTCAGTAGGCCCGGGCAGTTAGGGCCAATCAGCCGCGAACCCTTGCGATCGAGGAACGATCGGACCTCGATCATATCGAGCACAGGAATTCCTTCGGTCAGACAGACAATGAGCGGTACGCCGGCATCGGCCGCTTCATAGATGGCGTCTGGAGCAAAGCGAGCGGGGACGAAAATGACGGCACAATTGGCGCCCTTGGCTTCCACCGCCTTTTTGACGGTATTGAAGACGGGAACGCCGTGCACCCACTCGCCACCTTTGCCGGGCGTCACGCCCGCCACGATATTGGTGCCATATTCCAACATTTGTTCAGTATGAAATTCGCCCTGGCGACCGGTAATGCCCTGGACGACTGCTCGCGTGTCTTTATCAATCAGGATACTCATGTCACTTCCTTCGTGTTGCGTATTTTGCGCGTTGACTTCACGATGGTCAGACCGCAGCGGCGTAACGTTCGGCTGCTTGCACGGCCTTCTGCGCTGCGCCGGTCAAAGTGGTTGCCGTTTCCATGTTGGCTGCCGCCAAAATCTCCATCCCTTCTTCGGCGTTCGTGCCCAACAGGCGCACGACCATAGGCACGTCTGTCTCGATTTCTTCGAGTGCCGCCACAATACCGCGGGCAACCTCATCCCCACGAACGATGCCGCCGAATATGTTAAAAAGAACAGATTTCACGTTGGGATCGGAGAGGATAATACGCAGCGCCGCTGTCACGCTTTCTGTGGTAGCATTTCCCCCAATATCCAGAAAGTTTGCCGGCTCTCCGCCATAGAGCTTAATAATGTCCATCGTAGCCATAGCCAGACCGGCGCCGTTAACCATGCAGCCAATCTCGCCGTCAAGCTTGATATATGTGAGACCGTTAGCACGGGCTTCACGTTCGGCAGGTGGCTCTTCCTGAGTGTCGCGCATTTCGGCCAACCGCGGCTGTCGATATAGGGCGTTGTCGTCAATTGACATCTTGCCATCGAGGGCCAACAGGCTTCCCTCGCCCGTTATAACCAGGGGATTAATTTCCGTGAGCGATGCGTCGTTCTCCTTGAATGTCTCATAGAGACCGACGGCAATCTTATGGAACTGCCGCCACAAACCACGAGGTAAATCCATACCCGCTGCCAGATATGTCGTCTGGTAACCGCGCAATCCTAATGTGGGATCGATATAGATGCGGAAAATCTTCTCCGGCGTTGTGGCAGCAACTTCCTCAATGTCAATGCCGCCGGCGGACGAGGCCATCATCATTGGCAAGCGCCGCTCGCGATCGATCAGCACCGCCAGGTAAAGCTCGTTCTCGATGCCAGGGGCCTGGCGATCGAGGAGCACCTTATGTACGGTAAAATCCTTTATCTCCATGCCCAGAATTTCACGGGCGCGCTCTTCAGCTTCGTCAGGATTGTCGGCAAGCTTGACGCCGCCGGCCTTTCCGCGACCGCCGGTCAACACCTGCGCCTTGACCGCAACTTTACCGCCAAGATCGCGCGCAATATTGCGCGCCTCGTCGGGCGTTTCGGCAGTGTCGCCGCGTGGTATGGGCACGCCATGCTCGGCAAAGAGACGTTTTGCCTGGTACTCGTGTAAATTCACGGACTGCTCCTTTGTCCAAGTGGGATATGTAATGCCGTGGGGTCCGTTACTCCTGTACCCCACAGGGCGGCATTATATCACGGCGCTTGCCCGAGAGAAAACGCCGCGCGTTCGTTGAGCCCGGAGCCCGGATAGATTACAATCAGGAAAGTCGGATGTCTTCGATATGGTGCCGGCAAAGCGGTGCTTTTGGCAGACGTCCGATTTCTGCGGTTAACAAAGCAAAAGAACGCCAAGGAGGCCAACTCCATGCCAGAAATCATCGAGTGCGTGCCCAATTTCAGCGATGGACGTCGCCCTGAAGTCTATAACGCCATCGCAGGGGCCATTGGCGCCGTTCGCGGCGTCCGCATCCTGGACACCAGCTCTGACCCGGACCATAACAGAACCGTCATTACCTTCGTCGGCGACGCCAAAGGTGTCGAGGAGGGCGCCTTTCAAGCCATTCGCAGGGCGGCCGAACTGATCAATCTTGACGAGCATGATGGAGAACACCCCCGCATCGGGGCCACCGATGTGGTGCCCTTTATTCCCGTCAGCGGCGTGACGATGGAGGACTGCGTCGAATTAGCCCACCGTCTCGGCCGTCGCGTCGGGGACGAGTTAGATATTACCGTCTACATGTACGCCGAGGCCGCTACACAGCCGGAACGGCAGAAGTTGTCCAACATTCGCAGGGGACAATACGAAGGTTGGCGTGACGAAATTGGCCAGGAGCCGGCGCGCGAACCGGACTATGGCCCGGCCGAACCTCGCCCGTGGGGAGCAACGGTCATCGGCGCCCGGCCCTTCCTCATCGCCTACAATGTTTTTCTGAACACCGATGACGTAGAAAAGGCCAACCAGATTGCTCGCGCCGTAAGAGCCAGCAGCGGCGGCCTGCAGAACGTTCAGGCCCTGGGCTTTATGGTCGAAGGGCAGGCCCAGGTGAGCATGAACTTGCTGAACTTCAAGCGCACACCTATACACCGCGTGCAGGATCTGGTCCGGCGCGAAGCGCAGCACCATGGATTGCAGGTCACACATGCCGAGCTGATTGGCCTTGCACCGCAACAGTCGTTTCTGGCCAGTGCCAGATATTACTTGCAGCTGCGGCATATGGAGGACGATCAGCTGTTGGAACACCGCATGGCCTCGGCCGAAGAGGCCGACGACAGCCTGGCCAACAAACTCCCAGATGATTTTCTCGAAGCCGTCGCCGATTCCTCCCCTACGCCAGGAGGCGGCTCCGTTGGCGCGCTGTCCGCGGCGTTGGGCGCGGCGCTCGTACAGATGGTGGCCGGCCTGACCGTTGGACGTAAAAAGTATGCAGACGTGGATGAGAATGCCCGCGCAATGGTGGACAAGGCCCAACGTCTGCGTTATCAACTCACGTCGGCCATTGCCGATGATGCCGCAGCCTTTGAAACGCTGTTCGCGGCCATGCGCAACAAGGAACTGGACGAAGACGAAAGAGCCCAGGCTATCGAAAAGGCTACGGTGGCCGCCGGAGAGGTACCGTTGACAGTCGTTCGCCTGAGCAATGAGGTGGCGCAGTTGGCTCTGGAAATCGCCAAAATTGGAAACGCGAACGCCGCCACCGACGCCGCATCAGCCGGCATCATCAGCGGCGCGGCTGCGCGCATTGCAGAACTAAACGTGAGAATTAACGCCGCCGGTCTGAAGGATCGCCAACGAGCCGACGACTGGCTTGAGGAAGCAGCCAACTTGCGCCGGGAAACCGAGACCATCGTCGAAGAGCTTTCGAGTGTTGCCGCCGAAAGAGGAGGCTATTAACGCGTGTATCGGGGTGTGAGATCTATCAGGCGCAGTGGCGAGGCTCGTGCAAATAGCGCCATTGTTGTCGGCCGACTGCTTATCAGCCTCCTGCTCTTCACCTTCCTGAGCGCCTGTAACACCGCGCCCCAGGTCGGCGCTGCAATCACCGGCGACGACGAGGGATCGGCGACGGCGCAAAGCACACCGGTCGCGACCGCGACGAGTGAACCCCTTCCGCCTATCATTTCCTCACATGAGTCGACGCCCACGAGCTTTCCCAGTTTTGCGCCCAAACCGGCCGGTGAGCTGGTGACGCCGTCTCCGCCTCCCACAAAAACGAGCGTGCCATCAGAACCTACGGCAGCGCAGGACGCCACCCAAGCAGCATCGTCAAACGACAACGGCGAGGCGACGGCAGGTCCAACA
>CAYSMQ010000023.1:549-22143 GCA_964432035.1 uncultured Ardenticatenaceae bacterium | reverse complement strand
TTGTGCCAGATGAATCCGTCGTTGGTTCGATTAAGATCGTACTGCTTATCGGCTCGTATCCGCACCTTTGCCCCACAGTTATCACACTGCACGTAAAAGTAGAGACCCTGGGGGTCCCCCTGGTCTTTTTCTTTGCCTCCGAATAAGCGGCGTAGGAATCCCATCTGTTGTCCTCGACAAATCTGTTAACCCTGTCCGCATTATAACAGAGCGTTCATAACGCGCCGATTTCGGTCTTATCTTGCCATCACGCTTGCCCGGCGTTGTCCAAGTCATTAGAATCAGCCACAATAGATTGGTAAAAGGAGAGAGATTGTGGCCGACAAAGAGATCGACAAGTTACAAGGTAGACGAATGGTCACGCAGAACACGTCCCGCGCGGGCTATGATCCGGACCTGGAAAAGCAGGCGGAGAGCCATCGCGCCGATTTGCAACGCATTATCGAGGGCGGCGTTGCCACAGGGGTGCGCATCCTGGCCAGCTACGATTGTTGTCCCGTCTGCCGGGCTACTGAGGGCGCGTACGACTTTGATGACGTTCCAACGTTGCCTATAGATGGCTGCTCCCATCCCCTGGGCTGTCGCTGCCATTATGCTCCGGTCCTTGACCGATTTGGACCGTAAGTCAACGTTGCACCGGACTAACAAGATTGTCGCGTCCAAGCTTCTGTGCGCCGCACGTTGACAAGCCTATTCATGTCATATCGCGGCATCGTCGTTCTCCTGCTCTCGTGTTGCTTTCTGATGGTTGCTTGCCAGAGTATAGAGCCCACAGCGCCACCAACGCCAACGTTAACGGCAGAACTGGCACAGGGAAAACAGCTGTTTAGCCAGCACTGTGGCTCCTGTCACGCAATTGAAGCCGATACCGTTATTGTGGGACCCTCCCTTTTTGCCGTGGCCGATCGCGCTGAAGATCGAGCGCCAGATATGACGCCGCAGCAATACGTTGAGCTCTCCATTTTGCAACCGGAGGCCATTCTCGTGCCCGGTTATGATAACGTCATGCCCACAAACTTTGGCACACGGCTCACCGGCGAGGAATTGGATGCCATCGTGGCTTATGTGATGAGTTTGCATTAAGGGTCGAGCAGGAGGGGCGGTCCCGAACCGCCCCTCCCGCATAGCTTTGAGAAGTCGCTAAACAGGAGGAGATTTCATGGCTCGTGGGCTGAAGTGGGGATTGCGTCTGATCATCGTGTTGGTGTTGGGACTGGCACTGCTATTTATCGTCGCCGGCGCCAGCGCCATTCCCGGCGATCCGCACGTGCCGGAAGAGGAATGGGGGGCAGGCGCCAGCAGCGTGGAGCCCTCGTATTCTGGCCTCGAACGTGAATTCCCGCCGCTCAATGAGCCCGCAGATAACCCGACTACCCCTGAGAAAGCGGAGCTCGGTCGCTTGCTGTTCTTTGATCCCGTTCTCTCGGCAGAGAATGACATTGCCTGCGCCACCTGCCACCATCCCGATTACGGCTTTTCTGATGGCTTGCCACAGGCTGTAGGGCGCGGCGGTGAGGGTCTGGGTCCGCAGCGCCACGGCGGCGCGCAACTGGACCGCAATACGTCGAGCCTTTGGAACGTGGGCTATGACAGCATCCTCTTTTGGGATGGGCGCGAGGAGTCGCTAGAAGAGCAGTCGCTCGTGCCTCTTATGCACCGCGATGAGATGGGCGCGGAAGACACCGACGCGCTGCTGGCAGAGCTGTCGCAGATACCAGAATATGTGCAGCTATTCGACGGTGCCTTCGACGACGAGATCACGCTGCAGAACGTGCAGCGCGCCCTGGCCGCGTTCCAGCGCACACTCATCAGTAACGATAGCCCCTTCGACCGCTATGCCGAGGGCAACGTCAATGCGCTGACGCCACAGCAGCGCCGCGGGCTGGGACTATTTCGCTCGGGGGCCACACGCTGCTTTGAGTGCCACACGGCGCCCACCTTTTCCACGACGTCCCTGCGCGTCATCGGCGTGCCCGACGACGATCCGGGCGGCGGCGCAGTTAGCGACGTTGTTCCCGACGGCGCTTTCAAAGTACCGGCCCTGCGCAACGTGGCCCTCACCGCACCCTACATGCACGACGGCTCGCTGGAGACATTAGAGGATGTGGTGGCATTTTACGCCGACGGCGGCGGGCGGGCGCATGGCGTGGAGAACGTGGACCACTTTGTCAGCGGCTTTGACCTGACGGATCAGGAACAATCGGACCTGGTCGCCTTTTTGCTGGCGCTGACTGACGAGAGCCACATGCCCGAGATACCGCAGGAAGTGCCCTCCGGCTTGCCTGTAGTGCCTCGTTTAGAAAATCCGGCGCGAGAATTGGTGGCAGAGCACACGTCGGAGCTGTTGGCACAGAATGTAGAGAGTCGCCAGCCGATGACCATTCGCGTCGAGGAAGGCGAGTCGATTCAGGCCGCCGTCGACCGCGCCCGACCCGGCGATACGGTGGAAGTACCCTACGGCCTCTACCATGAGACCGTGGTTCTCGATACCAGCGACGTGACCTTGCTCGGGGTACCCAACGACGAGGGCGCCTGGCCCGTGCTGGATGGGGAAGCAGAGCTGGCGGATGGCGTCATTGCCTCGGGCAATAACTTCGAGATGGGTTATTTCGAGGTGCGCAATTACACCGATAACGGGGTTCTCGTCGAAGGCGTCACCGGCGTGCATCTCCATGACATCATGGCTGCCGACACGGGAACCTATGGCGTCTATCCTGTACAAAGTACGGACGTGTTGATCGAACGAGTGGAGGTCACCGGCGTAGACGACGCGGGCATTTACGCCGGGCAGTGCATCGACGTCATCGTGCGCGATAGCGTCGCCTACGGTAACGTGCTGGGTATTGAGCTAGAGAATACGATGGGCGGCGAGGTCTACAATAACCATACCTATGACAATTCCCTGGGCATCTTCGTTGTCTTGCTGCCCAATCTGACCTCCAAAGTGTCAGGGCAGACGAAAGTCTACGACAACATCGCCGAGGACAACAATCACGAGAATTTCGCGCCGGAAGGCGCCATTGCCCGTCTCATGCCGCCGGGCGTGGGGATATTGTTACTGGGCTCCGATGACAACGAAGTCTACAACAACGTCATACGGGATAATAAGAGTACGGGCATCGCCGTGTTCAGTCTGACCAGTACCGGCGCGTTTGACGAGGTCGACGTGGGCCCTTTGCCCGAACGCAACTACCTGCACGATAACGAATACAAGAACAATGGCTACGACCCGGATACTTATGTGGCCGATCAGGGGATTCCAACGGGCGATATCCTGTGGGACGGCTCCGGCGCGGGCAACGTCTTTGACGAGCCGGGTGCCAGTGGCGGCTTTCCACCGTTACTGCCGCGAAGCAGCTGGCCCACCTTTGCGCAGCGCGCCTACTGGCATACCTTAAATGCAGTTATCAGTCTGGTTGGCTGACGAGAGGGACCAATGGCAGGCATCGACCGCGATAGGTTGAGCGTCGTGACCGGCGCCATGATGCTGGCGCTGGCGGTGGCGCGCCTGCTGGACGCGCCGGCGCGTCCGTTTCAGGTCTCCGTATTGGGGTCGCCACTAGGGTTCAACCTGTCGGAGACGACGATACTGCTGTTGATTATTGGGGGGATGGCGGCGACGGGCGTGGAATCGTTGCTGCGGGTGCATCCGCTGGTGCAAGAGGGCACGATCCGGCGCACGGTTGTGTTTTGGATTGTGCCGGCGTTACTGGCGGTGGCGCTGGCGGCGTGGCTCAGTCGCCTGCAGGACGTTGGTCTGTGGACGCTGGGCATGATCGGCGCCGCTATCCTGATGCCGCTGGTCTTCAGCGCCGAATATGCCGCCGTTTCGCCTCAATTGCGGCGCGACACGTGGCTACAATGGATTTATAGCGTCTTGATTCACCTGGTCGGCTTGATCTTGTTTTCAGCCGTGTACGATGCCCGCTTGAGAGGACTGGGAGGGGGACCGCTTCTCTTTATCGCAGGCATGCTGCTTTCCGCGCGGCTCTTTTGGGCGCTGACCAATAGCACTATGCAGGCAGCGCTATACGGCACCGTGGTGGGCCTTGTCTCGGGCCAGCTGCTCTTGATACTGAACTACTTGCCTCTCTCCGGTTTACAGGGGGGATTAATACTTCTTTTGGGCTTCTATCTTCTTGCCGGCCTGTTGCAACGCTACCTGACGTCTGGACGCCTGGAACGAAGCCTCATATTGGAATACGGAGGCGTTGCTATCCTGGCGCTGCTGGCCATTCTGGTTGTGGCCCCCTGAAAATGTCCCCACCGTTGCAAAGCGCCCTGATCGGGGCGCTCAGCTCACGGTCTAACCGCTATTACACAGGTGCGGGAACAAAGCTGGCGAATAGTGCCAGGATCATGCTCAAGGCGATCAAGATGCTCAAGACGATCATTACCTTCTCTGAGAATGTTCTTGGACGCTTGCGTTTGCGAGCCATGCTATCTCACTCCTTTCCAAAGTATAACCTGCGTACCGCCCCTTAGTATAACAAATCGCAACACATTTCGCTAAAAAATTTTGCAACCCTGCAATGCGAGCTGCGTATAGAACTATAAGCGCCTGTACACTATACTCGTTCACTAGTATAATTCGGAGTGTGGTCCTCTGCTTGATAATGAGGTAATGAGATGCTAGAAGAAATCTTCGCTTCCGGCACCCTAAATCTGGTATATGCGGGGATTGTCGTCGTCAGTTTTCTGTTTGCACTAATGAGTTTAATTGGTGCTGAACTGGGCGAAGCCATGGACATGGCTCTGGACGTGGAAGGCGACACGGGCATGGATTTTATCAACGTCAGCCCCTGTGCCTTAGCCATGTTTGGGACTGCTTTTGGCATGGTGGGGATCATTACCCGTGTTTGGTTTAACATGGAGCCAATTCCCAGCCTGCTATGGGCTGTTGGACTGGGGATTGTCTTCGGTGGCCTGGCACAGGCGTTGTTCATCTACGTCCTCTCGCCCAGCCGCTCCAGCCATTACCAGCTTCAGGATGACGCCATCGGGCGCGATGCCGAGGTGATAACGAGTATTCCGGACGGCGGCCTGGGCGAAATTGCGTTCAACAATGTCAGTGGTCGCGTGAAGCTCGCCGCGCGCTCATCATCTGGTGAACCGATTCCATACGGTGAGGTTGTCGTGGTCAAGCGCATTGTGGGTCGTGTGGCCTTCGTTCAGCGTGTAAAAGAGTGACTCCGCGGCTCTCCATTTTGCCCGGAAGCACCCAGTTGAGTCTTGATTGAGGAAAGAGCATGGACGCCTTAATTCCAATTCTGTTAATTCTAGTCGTTTTCACCATTGTGGCGCTGGTGGTTGTCTATGCCAGCCGCGTGAGAAAAGTCGGTCCTAACCAGGTGCTCGTCATCTCCGGTCGTGGCGAAGCCGGGCGTCAGATGGAGCGGGTTGAGAGCAAGTTCCGCATTGTAACCGGCGGTCGCGCCTTCATCTGGCCCATTTTGGAGCGCGTTGACGAGCTTTCGTTGGAGATCATGACCATCCACATCACCACGCCTGACGTGCCCACGGTTCAGGGCGTCAACGTGACTGTAGATGGCGTGGCGCAGGTAAAAGTAGGCAGCGACGAGAACTCGATCCGCACGGCGTCTATCCAGTTCTTGTCCAAAACGCACGAGGAGATCGAGCACGTGGCGCACGAGACGCTTGCCGGTCACCTGCGCGCCATTCTGGGTACGCTCACGGTGGAGCAGCTTTACCGTGACCGCGAGGCGTTTGCCCAGAAAGTGCAAGAAGTCTCCGGCGAAGATATGGCTAGCATGGGTCTGGAGATCGTCTCCTTTGTGATAAAGGACATCAAGGACGACGAAGGGTACCTTGAGGCGCTAGGTCGTCCTCGCGTAGCGCAAGTGAAGCGCGATGCAGCCATTGGCGAGGCCGAGGCGGCGCGCGATGCGACCATCGAAAGCGCCAAGGCGCGCCAGGAAGGGGAGTCGGCCAAGTACGTCGCCGAAACGAAGATCGCCGAGAGTCGCAAGGACTACGAAGTTCAGCAGGCGGACTATGAGGCGGAGACGAACCGCAAAAAGGCAGAAGCCGAGATCGCCTACACGCTGCAACAAAACATCGAAAACCAGAAAGTGCGCGCCGAGGCTGTGCAAATCGAGGTTGTCGAGAAGCAGAAGCAGATCGAGGTTGAAGAACAGGAAGCGCAGCGTAAAGAGAAAGAGCTATTGGCGACCGTGCGGCGCCCGGCCGAAGCCGAAGAGTTTCGCATCCGCACCTTGGCCAATGCCCGCCAGTACCAGCTGCAGACCGAAGCGTCCGGTGAGGCCGAGGCCATTCGCCAGCGCGGAGAGGCTGAAGCAGACGCGCAACGGGCGCGAGGTCTGGCCGAAGCCGAGATTATCCGCCAACAGGGTCTGGCCGAGGCAGAAGCGACAGAGAAGAAAGCGTTGGCCTGGCAACAGTACACGCAGGCAGCCGTCTTGCAGCAAATCCTGGACAAGCTGCCCGAAATGGCCCACGCCATCGCCCAGCCGCTGTCGAAGACGGATCGCATCGTGGTCATCAGCGGCGGCGAAAATGGATCCGGCTCGGGCGCCTCGCGCGTGAGCGAGGACGTGACCCGTATCGTGGCCCAGGTGCCGGCGACCATCGAGGCCCTGACGGGCATTGACCTGACCAAGGCGCTCCAAGACCTGCCGGGCCTCAAAGCGGATGGCGAAGGCGAAGAACAGACGGCCAAATCGAGCGACGCAGAGACAGACGCCGTGGCCTGACGCAGCGTTACGATGACAATTGATAACGCAAAAAAGCGCTGGCTAAGATTGGCCCGCGCTTTTTTGCGCCTACTGTTGCTCGAGGTATAATCGGTACAGGTACAAAACCTAATATAAGAACCTTCGGGGCAGGGTGAAATTCCCGATCGGCGGTGACGTTTGCGTAGACGAAGCCCGCGACCCTCTGTGAGCAGAGGTTGACCTGGCGAGATTCCAGGGCCGACAGTGAAAGTCTGGATGGGAGAAGGTAACATACGCGCCTGGCGCTCCTGTCAACGTGCCCCACCTATACCGGTGGGGTTTTTGTTGGTGGCGCAGCGCCGGCTGTCCCCTTACGCACCCATTTCCCCTGCTCCGCATAACAATGAGAAGTTGGTAGATCGTGATGGACCGTTTGCGAACGCTGCCGGTGTGGCTCACCACGGCAGTCTCGTTTCTATTACTCATCCTTTTGTGGCAGCTGGTCACCGTCCTGGGTCAGTACGACCGTTTTATCTTGCCGGGACCGCTCGACGTCTGGGAGCAGTTTCAGATTGTCTTGGCCGATGGACGTCTGGTGCGTCATTCGCTGGTGACGATTAGCGAGGTCATTCCCGGTCTACTTCTGGGCTTTCTCTTCGCAACGCCTTTGGGCTACCTTCTGGCGCGCTCGCCACTCGCCGAACGACTCTTATCGCCGTACCTGATCGCCTCCCAGGCCATTCCCGTCATCGCCATTGCACCCCTGCTTTCTATCTGGGTACGTTCAACCTACTGGAGCCGCGTGCTGGTTGCCGTCCTGGTCGTGTTTTTCCCCATCTTGATAAACGTCATCGCCGGCATGCGCGCCGTCCCTGCCGAACTGTACGAACTTATGCACTCGCTGCGCGCCACGCGTTGGCAGATTTTCAAGCAACTAGAGGCGCCATCGGCGATGCCTATCTTGCTGGCAGGCTTGAAAGTCGGCGCCACGCTCTCAGTAATTGGCGCGTTAGTGGGCGAATTTGTGCAGCCCAAGAGCGAAGGTCTGGGTTTCTTGCTCGTGACGGCGCGATACCAGTTCAAGACTGATCTCGTATTTGTCGTGTTGCTTACCCTGGCGGTTATTGCGCTATCGATGTACGGCATGGTGGCGCTTATTGAGTACTGGGCGCTGCGATGGAAACGGGTCGGCTGAGCAGCGTCCGGACTACATGACAACGAGCGGTCGAAAATAGATTACGAAGCAGGAGTTTGACAATGATGCGTACAAGTTATTTTGTTCTACTGGTACTGATGGTGATCGGCTTGCCAGCTTGTCGGGCGACTGACGGACCGATGGACCCCGCCGGCGCCGGCTCGGAAGCGTCTGCCGCCCCTCAAGAGCTGACACGGGTGCGCGTGCCAATGGGTTTCGTACCCGATCCCCAATTTGCGCCGGTGTACGTCGCCGACGAAAAGGGTTACTTCGCTGACGAAGGGCTGGAGATTGAGTTTGATTACAGCTTTGAGACGGACGGTATCGCTCTGGTCGGCGCTAACGAACTACCCTTAGCTATCGTCAGCGGGGAGCAGGTAATTCTAGGCAGGGCACAGGAACTACCTCTCGTGTACGTCATGGAATGGTTCCAACGCTTCCCCATTGCCGTCGTAAGCAGGGCAGAAGCAGGGATCGAGTCCCCAGAACAGTTAGCGGGGAAGACAGTAGGCATACCCGGCTTCTTTGGCGCCAGTTACGTGGGCTACGTGGGCTTGCTCTCGGCAACCGGCGTAGAACAGGAAGACGTGACCACGGAGGAGATCGGATTCACGCAGATCGAAGCGCTCCTTGAGGAACGCGTAGACGCCGCCGTCGGTTATGCCAATAATGAACCGGTGCAGCTGGCCCAGCAGGGCGTTGAGACCAACGTCATCTACGTGGCAGACTACATCGACCTGGTCGCCAACGGCGTGGTGACCAACGAGCGCACTATGACCGAGAATCCGCAGCTCGTGCGCGGCTTCGTGCACGCCCTTCTACGAGGATTGCAGGACACGCTTGCCGATCCCGACGAGGCCTTTGAGATCAGCAAGGCGTACGTTGAGGGCCTGGAAGACGATCGTAAAGGTGTTCTCGATGCTTCCTTACCATTGTGGGAAGCGGAAACGTTGGGTCTTACCTCGGCCGATTCCTGGAGCCTGACGCACGATATTCTGCTGCAGGCGGAGCAGCTCGACGCCCCGGTGGGAGACCTGGAAGCGGCTTATGACAATCAGTTTGTCTTGGATTTTGATTCATGATACTGACACAGGAAGCGACGATAAAAGAAGCCTTCTTAGAGGCTAGAAACATCAGTCACGTGTACCCTGATGGCGTGCGCGCCATTGCGGAGATCTCGCTCTCGCTGGCGCCTGGCTCCTTTACGGCGCTGGTCGGTCCCTCTGGCGTGGGAAAATCGACGTTGCTGCGCATTTTGGGCGGCCTTTTGCAGCCGGCGCGGGGCGTCGTCACGCTAAACGGGTCGCCGCCGGCGCTGTCGCGGGAGCCCATCGGCATCGTATTCCAGCACGAGAACTTAATGCCCTGGCGCACGGCATACGACAATGTGCGTCTCCCGTTAGAGTTACAGAATGTGCGCGAGCCGGAGCGCGTGCAATCCATGTTGGAACTGGTCGGTCTGGACGGATTTGCCCATAGTTATCCGTCGCAGCTTTCCGGCGGCATGGCGCAGCGCGTGGCCCTGGCGCGCGCGCTGATTCATCAGCCGGATCTCCTGTTGCTCGACGAGCCATTCGGCGCGCTGGACGCCCTGACGCGAGAACGAATGGGGCAGGAGCTGCTGCGAATCTGGCAGGCGCTACCCGTCACCGTGTTCATGGTCACGCACAGCATTTCGGAGGCAATCCTGCTTGCCGACGAAGTTTTGGTCATGACCGGTTATCCGGGCCGCATCACCGATCATCTCGCCGTCAGTTTACCGCGGCCTCGCGATCTGACGCTAGAGGCCACGCCCGCTTTCCAGGAGCTGGTCCTAGCCGTACGCGCTGCGATCGAGCGTTAGGTCGCGTATGGCCTAAGCTTCGCCACTACTTTCCACTGCCTCGGGTGCAGACGATGAACGCCGCCGCCTGCGGATGAAGAAAAAGATGGCGGCGATGGGCAGGAGAACGATTAGGGCTAGAGGCACCAGAGTGATAACGACCCAAATGAGGATGGTCGCCAACCCTTGCAGAGCCGTGATCAGCGCGCTGAAGGCATCGCGAACTACGCCGGTGGGACGCCAGCCGCCGACTTCGAGCGGCTGCGCCAGCGCGTCGGGCGTGATGTTCACGTTTATCGTGGAGTAAGCAGCGGACTGTTCCAGGAACTGGATGCGTCCGCGCATGGCCTCGATCTCGCCTTCAAGCCGGCTCAGTTCGGCATTAACTGCCAGCGCCTCTTCCACGTTCTGTGCTTCGTCCAGAAAGCTACGCACGCGATCGGCCGTGGCTTCGAGATTCTGTAACCGCGCGCGACGATCGACATATTCTTCGGTGACGTCTTCGCCGCTGGTTGAGCTACCCAACACCTCAATTGCCATTTCCTCAATCTCGTTCATCATGGCGTCGAACTGCTCTACGGGCACGCGGATGGTCATGTTGCCCGATTTGTCCGTCCCGCGCTGGAAGACGTTGCTGTTCACCACCCAGCCGCCGGTGGCGTTGGTGCGACTGGCGATCTCATCAATCGCCGCTTCCGTATCTTCGACCACTATCTCCAGGTTACCTGTGCGAATAATCAGTTGCTCCTGGGCTTGCGGTTGTGAAACCCCGCCGGCTGTTTCACTTTCGGTGGCCACTTCGACCTCTCCGCTGGCCGGCTCCTCCATCGGCGCTTCGGCTTCAAATGGCGGGGCCGCGCTGCCCACTCCCTGCTCCTCAGATGCGCCCATGGCGCAGGCGCCCAAGATTAACACGTACAGTATGAACCCTATCCATCTCTTGAATCTAAACACTTCTTCCCTCCAGTTTTGCCGTCTCTGACTCTATTTCATAGACGACGGCGGCTCCTCAAATGTTCCATCAACTTCCTACCAGCCCATCTCCAGACGGGCGACGAGCCGGTATGGCATCCCATGTTCCCGCATTCGTTCTTGCGTTTCTGCCACGTCATAGGTCACGCGACGATGTTCCCAGATCATTTCCTCTAGGTCCAGAAGACCATAGGCAGCACGAGGATCTGAATCTCTGGGCTGTCCCACGCTGCCGGGATTGATAATCAGGCGCTCCTCTCCCAAGGGTACGGGCTCGCCATAGGCCGGCAGCGATGCCCGGCTGAAGCCGGGTTCGTCTTGTGCAAATAGAACCGGGACGTGCGTGTGGCCTACCAGACAGTACGGCGTCTCAAAATGGGAGAAGTTCTGCGCCGCGCCATTTTCGTCCAAAATGTACTCCCACACAGGTTGGCGCGGGCTGGCATGGGCCAGCGTAAAGGGTTCCTCAACCGTCATAGCCGGCAACTGCGCCAGATAATCGCGTGTTTCGTCGCTTATGACCTGCTGTGTCCAGCGGATAGCCGTCCTCGCTTCGGTGTTGAAGCTTTCGATTTCCAGCTTGCCCAGCACGGCCCAGTCGTGATTACCGGAGAGGCTAAGGTGGTCGTGCTCGCGCAACAGCGCCATGCACTCGTTAGGGTTTGGCCCATAGCCCACGACATCACCCAGACACCAGATACGATCCCACTCACCCTCCGCATCTTGCAGGACGGCCTCAAAGGCTACCAAATTGGCATGAATGTCAGAGATAACTAGATAACGCACGGAGTTTCTCCCGATGAATGATCGCTCCCAATAATACCATGATCGCGGAGAGAGAGTATAATAACTGTGTAGACGGGCAGAAACGGCCTGTGTGAGGCACATTTACCCCATAGCACCGGACGGCTTATGGCTATCCTGGACGAAAAGACGGTTGATTTTATCAGCACCAGCGTGGAACAGACAGAACGGCTGGGCGTGCGCCTGGGCCAGCTTTTGCAGCTGGACGATGTGATCGGTCTGGCCGGCGATCTGGGCGCGGGGAAGACGGCGATGGCGCGAGGCATCGGTCGTGGGTGGGGCACCGCGTTGCGTGTCACGAGCCCCACGTTCACCGTGGTGAACCAGTACCCGCGCATGAGCGACGGGCTCATTCTGTATCACGTCGATTGCTACCGCTTGCAGAGCGAAGGAGATGTGGTGACGGCAGGGCTGGAAGACGTGCTCAGCAACGACGGCGCGGTGATGATCGAATGGCCCGAGCGGATTGAAAAGTGGCTTCCGCAAGACCGGCTCACAATCCAGTTGCGGTATTTGAGTGAAACACGTCGCGGGATGCGCATTATCGCTTCCGGTGATCGTTCAGCAGCATTACTAAAAGGTTTTAAGCGCAGCGCGTTTGGGGTAGGATAGCCCTGGAAGCGACGTTGCCAACATTGAAGAGTCGCACATGATACTGGCAATTGACACGGCAACTCGATGGACAGGGTTGGCATTACATGACGGAAAGGATCTGTTCGCCGAACATGGCTGGCATTCGGCCAATACACAAACAATAGAGTTGGCCCCCAGTATAGATCGTATGCTGGCGCGCGCAGACGTGGCGCCCGAATCACTGAAGGGCATCGCCGTTGCCCTGGGACCTGGCTCATATACGGGGCTGCGCATCGGCCTTGGCGTAGCCAAAGGGATGGCCCTGGCGCACCAGATACCGCTTATTGGCGTGCCCACACTGGACATCGTCGCCGCCGCCTTGCCCAAGATGTCGGGCGCTCTGGTCGTCGTAGCCGAGGCAGGTCGTCGTCGTATTACCGCCGGCGTTTATCGCTGGCAAAATTCGGGCGGTTGGCAGGCGCCCGAGCTCCCCGTTAATACAACGTGGGAAGAGCTGCTAGAGGGTCTGGAACCGCCGGTCGTGCTTACAGGTGAAATCTCGCAGCAAGCTTTGAAGCAGGTACGTGCTGCCGACAAAGGATTGAAAGCCATTCGCGCCGTAGATCGTGTGCGCCGCGCCGGCTATCTGGCTGAGGTAGGATGGCAACGTTTGCGTAAAGGAAATGTCGACGATGCTGCCGAACTGACGCCCCTGTACCTGCGCGAACCGTAGCCCGCGTCACCGGTTTTATCGCTCCGCCGGCGCCGCGGTGCCATACGCCTGTGATCCTATCACCGCCTGCTCCCTTCCATATTCGTCCCATGCGACTGTCAGATATCGACGCCGTGACGGCCATCGAACGTGACTCCTTCCCCAGTTCCTGGCCCGCTGCAGGCTACCGGCATGAGCTGACTGCCAACCAGCAGGCGTACTATGTGGTGCTGGAGGTGTCGGGTCAGGACGGTGGGCGCACGACCATCGGCTACGCGGGTCACTGGCTTGTTGCCGGCGAAGCTCACGTCAGCACAATTGCCGTGGCGCCCGCATGGCGGCGACGAGGATTAGGCGCCTGGTTGCTGCTCTCAATGATTTATCAGGCCCTGGACCATGAGGCGGGCATTATGCGACTGGAAGTGCGCGAAACAAATGAGGCAGCGCAGGCGCTCTACGCTCAATTTGGGTTTGTCATTGTGGGACGCCGCCGCCGCTACTATCGCGATTCCGGCGAGGATGCCCTTCTGATGGACTTGGACCTCGCGGCGCGCAGCGTAAGAGAGCGCCTATCGGCGCGACGTGCGGAACTGTGGCAGCGAATACGAGCGAAAGGCGGGTAAACCTGGTGCAGCTCAATCAGTGCACCGTACGGGTTTCAATTGTGTAAATAGTAATAGTGTGCCTGTTTTGGTTGCTATTGCCTGTTTCGTAGAGTAGAACCGGTAATCAACGAATCAGAGAGAGTAATAACGACGATGAAGATTGTAATTACCGGCGGCGCCGGCTTTATAGGATGTAACAGCGCGGACTACTTTTTGCGCCAGGGCCATGATGTCGTCATTTTCGATAATCTTTCCCGTGTGGGTGCGGAGCGCAATCTGCAGTGGCTGCGCGCGCGGCACGATAGCGCGCTAGACTTCTGCCATGGGGATGTGCGTGATTATGAGGCGCTTTCGGCAGTGGTCGCCGGCTCCGGCGCCGTCTTACACCTTGCCAGCCAGGTGGCTGTAACGACCTCGGTGCAAGATCCGCGCGAGGATTTTGAGATTAATGCCCTGGGCACCTTTAACGCCCTGGAAGCCGTGCGGCAATGTGCACCGGAGGCGACGTTCCTGTACGCGTCTACTAACAAGGTTTATGGCGGCATGGAGTCGGTGGGCATCGTGGAACGTGGCGAGCGCTACGCCTATGCCAGCTACGAGCAGGGTATACCGGAAACGTACCCACTGGACTTTCACTCGCCGTATGGCTGTTCTAAGGGGGCGGGCGACCAGTACACGCTCGACTACGCGCGCATCTATGGTCTGAACACCGTCTCTTTTCGCCAATCTTGCATCTACGGTCCGCGCCAATTTGGTGTGGAGGATCAGGGATGGGTAGCCCATTTTGTTATCGCCGCCGTCACAGGAAAGGCCATAAATATCTACGGTGACGGGCGCCAGGTGCGCGATGTATTGCACGTTACCGACCTCATCGACGCGTATGAGCGGGCCATGGAACGCATTGAAGTGTGTCGTGGTCAGGCCATCAACGTGGGCGGCGGTCCTGAGAATACACTCTCCATCTGGAGCGAGTTTGGACCGCTTCTCACAGACTTGAAGGGCGAGCCGGTTCCTGTGGATTACGGCCCATGGCGTCCTGGGGACCAGCGTGTCTTTATCGCCGATGTGCGCAAGGCGCGCGATTTACTTGGCTGGCAGCCGCAGATTTCGCCCGCCGAGGGTGTCGCCGATCTCTATCAATGGGTTTGCCGTAACCGTCACTTGTTCGAGGAGGAAAAGTAACGTGTCTGCAATTGTCAGTGCAATCGTGGGACTCGTTTCGCTGCTGGCGGGTCGCCAGCTGTATTGGCTTTTTGTCGGCGCGGCAGGCTTCTTTTTAGCTTTTACATTGACCGAACGTTTCCTCGCTCTGCAATCAGACGTTCTGCTTCTCATCATCGCGCTGGTTGCCGGCATTGCCGGCGCCATTCTGGCTGTCGTAGCACAGCGTTTGGCCGTTGCCCTTGCCGGTTTCATCGCCGGTGCGCTCCTCCTAGCCTATGTCGCACAGCTCCTGGGCATGCAGGGCCAGGTCCTGGAGTTCATCCTCTTTTTCGTGGGTGGTATCATTGGCGCCATTCTGATTTCCGTCCTGTTCGACCCGGCGCTGGTCATCTTGTCGTCTATGTTGGGCGCAACGCTTCTGACGCAGGCGGCGGAGCGAGTATTTACGCTCTCGCCAACAATTTCTATCATCGTTTTTGTCGTACTCTTTGTTGTGGGCATCGCCGTGCAGTTTGCCGTCTTGGATCCTCGACAGCAGCAGAGACAGCAAGCCCACCGTGAGAGTTAGCACCCTTCTCATCGCGTCGGTCTGCCTCTTGCTGGCGGCGTGCGGCCGGCAAGCGCCCGCGCCCGCTGACGCCATCGCCGTTCCTGCCGGCGCGGGGCCAACAGCAGCGTCCAGCGCAACGGTAACATTGCCGCCCACCTCGACTACGGCTGCCCCGCCGCCGGCAACGCCGTCACCGCCTGTGACGCAGACGCCTGCTGCTATCCTGACACAGGCAGCAACGGCGACCACGAGACCCACGGCAAGCCCTACGCCCGATCCTTACGCCGGATTGACCGTTGAGGATCTGGTTTCGCGCACCTACGGCGGCGGGCAGTTGGCTGTAGAAGACACGCTTCAGATTACGGAATCATTCACGCGCACGCTCGTGTCATTCCCCAGCGACGGGCTCCAGATCTATGGCTTTATGAACGTACCTTTCGGCGACGGACCATTTCCGGTTGCCTTGGTGCTACACGGGTATATTCCGCCGCGACAATATCGCACGATGGACTACACAACGCGCTATGCCGACATGTTGGCCCGCGCCGGTTACCTGGTCGTGCATCCAAATTATCGCAACCATCCGCCTTCGGATGAAACCGTAGCGTTTGCTGCCGGAGAGCCGGAGGCCGATTTTCGAGTTGGTTATGCCGTCGACGTACTCAACCTCCTGGCAATCATCCGGGCGCAGGGCAGTCAGGTCGGACCACTGGAGAAAGCTAACGTCGATCAGCTCCATCTGCTAGGCCACAGCATGGGCGGCGGCATCGCTCTGCGCGTCATTACGGTCGATCCCGTTATCAATGCCGCGGTTCTCTACGGCGCTATGAGCGGCGACGAAGCGAAAAACTACGAGCGCATTCTAGAGTGGTCCGACGGGCAATCGGGTGAGTGGGAACTGGCAGCGCCGGCAGCGGACTTGCAACGGATTTCGCCCATTTACCACCTGTCGCGAATTCAGGCGGCAGTGAGTGTCCATCACGGTGCGCTAGACGATACGGTGCCGCCCGAGTGGTCATGGGAGTTGTGCCAGTTGCTGCGTGAACACGGCAAGGATGTAGAGTGCTTCAACTATCAGGATGCGCCGCACTCGTTCCACGACGAGGTTGACCGTCTCTTTCAGCGACGCGTGATCGACTTCTTCGAGCGCTATTGAGGTCAGGGAGCCGGGAACGACTCACAGGGTATCCGTAGACTTAACGTCCACTATGAACTTCGATCCACACGCGAAATCGGCTACAATGACTGGTGAGGCGGCACACGCCGATTGATTGCTGCTGAGCCGACTGTTGGGGGTCTATGAAACGCTGGTTTGCCGGGTTCGTTCTTGTCATCGTCATCGCACTTTCGCTTTTCTCCGCTCGCTACTGGTACGCTCAGGCTATTGCAGAGCAAAGTCATGGTGAAATGGCGGCGCTGTCTCAAAATGGCGCCGCAGAGACAACGGCGACGAGCGAGCCTAGCGCGACGGTGGATGTATCGCCCACGTCCTCGGCGACGCCGGGCTTTCTGCCCACGCTGTTGCCGTCAAGAACCCCACAGTCGACGGTCACCCTAACCCCATCTGCGACATCGTCGCCCTCTCCAACGTCCACGCCATCGGTGACGCCAACGCCTACGGTCAGCGTGACGCCATTCGCTACCTTAGAGCCCGAGGAGCTTGCGGCGGATGCCGTGATTCCGACGCCAGTGACGCCATTTGAGAGGCCAGACGGGATCACCAATATACTGTTACTGGGTAACGACGTTGGCGCGCGCCAGGGGGGACGTACCGACAGCATGGTCATTGTCTCTATCGACGAAGTGAATCAGACGGCGTCGATGCTGTCACTACCGCGCGACCTGTACGTCGTGATTCCAGGCTGGAAAATGACGCGCATCAACCTGGCGCTGCCGCATGGACATGGGTCAGACTATCCTGGAGGCGGGGGCGCACTGGTGAAAGACACAATTCTCTATAATCTGGGCATCCCCGTCGATTACTACGTGCGCATTGGCTTTGACGGTTTTCGCGACGTCGTGGATCTGATGCACGGCGTGGACGTTGCCGTAAGCTGCGAGATAGAAGATTGGAAATTAAAGGACCCGGAGTTAGATCCAAACGAGGAGGAGAACTGGGAGATGTTTTCGTTGGGACCGGACATCCACCACATGCACGGTGATACGGCCTTGTGGTATGTGCGATCGCGGCGCAACAGCAGCGATTTCGAGCGCGGGCGACGCCAGCAACAGGTGCTCAGCGCCATCTTGGAGAAGGGTCTGGAACTTGAAATGATTGCCCAGCTTCCGTCGCTGTGGGAAACGTATCGTGAGACGGTGGAGACGGATCTGCCGCTCCCCGTGATCCTGCGCCTGGCAGCGCTGGCGCCCGCCGTCCGCGAGAATGGCATACAGCATCTATTTCTTCCAGAGGCAGCGCGCCGCGCATGGCGCGCACCGGGTGGGGCTGCCGTGCAACTGCTGCAGTGGGAGGGCGCAGAGCCGATACTGGGACAGCTGATGCGTCCGCCGGTCTTGAACCGCGCGGCGCGCGAGGCGATACCAGTGGAAGTGGTTACGGCCCACGACGTACAGTACGCGCTGGCAGCCGATAATCTGGCCTATCACGGTTTCGTTCCCGTGCGCGTCGTTTCCAGTTCGCCGGCGCCCGGTCACACACACGTCACGTACTTTGGCGACAACTTTAAAGGCTCGTACGATTGGCTGTTGAGCTGGATTGTCGGCGTACCGCGCGACAAAATTAGCCTGAGCGCCGATCAAAGTGCAGCCGGCGAAGGATACCGCGTGGTCTTAGGTGAAGATTACGATCCGTGCCGCCCACAACTGGAAGCGCCGAGCCTCGGATGGAGTGACTAGCGGCTCCGCATACGACAGGAGAAGATGTTAGCCCATTAGCGCTATACTTGTCTGCCTGCCAGCCTACTATAATGATGTTTATGAACTTGAACTGGGGTGGTGGCGATTATGATACGGCGAGGTCTTGATTTCCTCAGAGATTTAGTACGAGGCTGGCGCCATCATCTGACGGGTCCTCACGGCCAATTCGCAGATGATCGCCGTCTGGCAACGCGCCTCCATGCCATTATCCTTTCCTTTCTGGTGATAATGGTGCTCCTGACCCTAGTTTACATCATTTTTGGCATTGAACCGGTGCTCGTCAACGTAGCGATCACCGGTGGCTCCGCGCTCCTGTTCGCCACGATGTTGTCGTTCGTGAGGCGTGGTCATTTGCAACTGCCTGGTACGCTGCTCGTTGCCCACCTCTATGTAGCGACGACGGTTGTGGCCCTCAGCTTCGACGGCATTCACGACACCTCCCTGGTCGTCTACTTCTTGCTCATCGCCATAAGCGGGCTCATCCTGGGGGCGCGGGCGGCATTGTTAGCATCTGTTTTCAGCGCCGCCGGCCTGACTCTGGTCTACGGCATAGATCTGGCTCAGGGAGGAATAGAGGGGCCACAACAAGCGCCATATCTTCGTGTTGTGGAAATGGGCGCCTTGCTCCTGATCATGGGCATCGTGTTACGTCTTACGATTACCGATCTGCGCACAGCCTTAGAACGCGCGCAGCGCGAAAATGCCGAGCGCCGTTCTGCGCAGGAAGCTCTGGCGCGTGCCCGTGACGAACTGGAGGAACGGGTCGCGGCGCGAACGGCCGAGCTGGCGCGCGCCAACCAGGACCTAAACACGCTTATTCAGGCCAGCCGCAGTGGAATTCTTTTTGTGACGCCTGAGCAGCGTGTTGGCGTCATCAACACGCGCGCGTTGGAGCTCCTGGCTTTACCCGGCGATGTTCACCAGTGGCAAGGTCAGCCTACAGAATCACTGATTGGTTCGTTACCGGTAGTCAACAGAGACGAAGTCGTGGCAACGGGCCGCTATTTACGTGAACAACCTGGCGACAATGACAGATCCGCGGGAGGCGAGCTGAAAATTGACGACCGTTATCTTACCTGGGAAGCGACGCGCGTCGCGTTTGGCGACGAATCGGGAACCTTGCTCATGGTTCACGACGTCAGCGCTGAGCGCCACGCTGAACAAATGCGCAACGACCTCATTAATGGCATGGTCCACGACCTGCGCAATCCACTCAGCGGCATGCTTAATGTATTGAGCCTCATGGAACTCCTAGATCAGCACCAGACGGAACCAATGAGTGTGCGGCAGAAGCACTATGTAAGCCAGATGACGGACAGCGTGGAACATATGGCGCGACTGGTGAACAACATCCTGGACGTCAGTCGCCTGGAGAGTGGGCAAATGCCTCTGCAACGCGTCGCGGTTTCAGTCAAAGATTTGGTGGCGGAGGCAGTGGAGGCCCAGAAGCCTCTGGCAGTCGCAAAACAAATTTCGCTTGATACGGCCGTGCCGCCCGGATTACCCAGTGTCGCGGTCGACAGGACGATGATTGAGCGAGTGCTGCAAAACCTGGTGGACAATGCCATCAAATTCGCTCCAAGCGGAAGCAGTGTACTCGTTGCCGCCGAACCGCAAAGTGGTTCGGAAGCAGCGAAGGCCGTGCGCTTACTGGTGCACGATTCAGGACCCGGCATTTCGCTTGAATTGGAGCCCAGGCTGTTCCAAAAATTTGCTTCCGGCAACCAAAAAGGCTCGGGCAGCGGCCTGGGACTCGCGTTTTGCAGGTTGGCTGTTGAAGCTCACGGTGGACGACTGTGGCTCGCCAAAGAACGGACGCCGGGAACGACCTTTGCCTTTACCATCCCGGCAGCCATGAACGGGGGAACGTCGTCTGAAACGAGCGGCTGACGAGCGACCTCACTTAGCTTTCCCTGCGCCCATCAGAATTTTAACGGAACTCCCGAAGATACGAGTCCCAACCTGAGGCAACTTCTGGGTCAGCCCCTTCGTCGTTGAATCGCAACCCTAAGATCGCGCCCAACGTGCGTAGTGACTGTTGCGCTTTACTGACGTCCCTGCCCGCGCTTGCCGCCGAAACGATTTCTTTTGCATACTGTTGCAAAGCTGCCAAGGCCGTCGGTGTGTCAAGATCGTCACTCATCGCGGTGTTAAACGTATTGACTATGCCGCGGGGGTTTAGGGCATCACCAGAGCCGCCTTGGATGGCAACGGCGCGGTGTAACAACTGGGACTGGTCGACGGCTGTGCGCAGTTCTTCTTCGTCAAACTGCCACGGGACGCGGTAATGGTGCACGTGCATGAAGACGCGAAGCGCGTCGGCGTTGATCCCACGTTCCAATAGATCGCGTACCATAACTAGGTTGCCCAACGACTTACTCATCTTTTCACCCTTGCTGCGTACCATTGCCGTGTGTAGCCAATAGCGGGCGAAGGGCTTTGTGCCCGTAGCGCCCTCCGCCTGCGCGATTTCACATTCGTGATGGGGAAAAATGAGATCGGCGCCGCCACCGTGGATGTCGATCGTCTCGTCAAGATACGTTGCCGCCATTGTAGAACACTCAATGTGCCAGCCGGGACGCCCGGCTCCCCAGGGACTTTCCCAGGCCGGTTCCCCCGGCTGCTGCGCCTGCCACAATACAAAGTCTAGCGGATCCTTCTTATGGGGATCGTCGGGATGGTTGCCCCGCTCGTTGGCAACGGGAAGCATTTCGTGGCGTGGAATGCGACTTAACTTGCCAAAATCGTCCCAGTTGTCAATGTGGAAGTAAACATTGCCCTCTACTTCGTAGGCGTAGCCGTGCTCGAGGAGCGCCTCCACGACGTCAATTATCTCCTCGATGACATCCGTTGCGCGAGGAAATTTTTGTGGCGGCAATACGTTGAGCGCTTTCATGTCTTCAATAAAGTGCACCGTCCATCGATTGCCCACTTCTTGCCAATCGTCGTCGACTTCGTCTGCTTTGCGCAAGATATCGTCGTCGATATCGGTCACGTTCTGAACGTAATTCACGTCATGCCCCTGATATCGCAAATAGCGCAATAGAACGTCAAAGCTGGTGTAGGTGAAACAGTGACCGAGGTGAGTCGTGTCATATGGAGTGATGCCGCACACATAAAGGGTGATGGGATCGCCGCTCGTAGTGAGCGGTTCCTTCGCTCGCGTCAGTGCGTTGTACAGTATGAGCTGTTTCTTCATCCTGCCCCCTCCGCCATCATCATGCGATAGGGGTAGCCCCAATCGGGCGCGGACACATCCTCAAGCCTGTTAAGTTCCTCGCCGCTAAGCTCCCAGTCGACGGCGCCCAGATTGTCATCCAGCTGCTCTGGTGTGCGGACGCCAATGATAACGCTGCTAACCTCCGGTCGGGAGAGTAGCCAGTTCAATGCGATTTGCGAATAACTCTTTTGTCTGCGTTCGGCGATCTCGCCGACCACCTCCAGAATCCGCCAATTGCGGTCAATATCGCGGCGTTGCCAGGCCTCCTCGTGGCCCTCCTCAGCCGTAGAGAGCCGGCCCTCCTGCGGCCGTTCGCCGCTACGGTACTTGCCGCTGAGAAAGCCACCGCCCAACGGTCCCCAGGGGACGGAGCCTACTCCTTCCCTCAGGAAAAGCTCGACAAAT
>CAYSMQ010000023.1:0-539 GCA_964432035.1 uncultured Ardenticatenaceae bacterium | reverse complement strand
GCTGTGCTGGTACTGGGCCGCGATAGGTCTGGCCCAGCCGTAGTTGTCGCTCAGCGCCAGCGCCTTCATCAGTTGCCAGGCCTTAAAATTGCTGACGCCGATGTAACGTACTTTGCCGGCGGCGACCAGGTCGTCAAAAGCGCGTAACGTTTCGTCCAACGGGGTAATGGGATCCCACATGTGTGCATAGTAAAGGTCGATGACGTCCGTCTGCAGTCGTCGCAAACTGTTTTCGACCTCTTTCAAAATGTGTCGGCGGCTGAGACCAATGTTGTTGGGGCCATGGCCACGGCGAAATCGCACTTTGGTGGCCAATATGACGTCTTCGCGCCGCCCGCGCAGGGCCTGACCGACAATCTCCTCTGAACGGCCGTCGCCATAGACGTTTGCCGTATCGATGAAGTTGCCGCCTGCATCGAGATAACGATGGATCATCTCCTCGGCGACATCGGCCGGCGTGCTGCGATCGGTCTGCTCGCCAAAGATCATCGTGCCCAGGCTCAATTCGCTGACCATCAGTCCCGAGCTACCGAGTTGTC
>CAYSMQ010000022.1:0-22415 GCA_964432035.1 uncultured Ardenticatenaceae bacterium | reverse complement strand
AGCACGATGGTTTGTAACGGGGCGGGCACGGCGACGAGCGATTCCAGGGTACCCATCCAGCGCTCGCTGGTAATGCTGGTGCCGCCCATGAAGAGCGCCGCGGTCCACAGGCCGGTCATGCCGCTGCCGATGACCACGTAGATGATGCTGGCGCCGCCTTCATCACGGAGCATCCACAGCGCCAGGAGAGCCACAAGCAGCGGTTGCACGAAGACGCCAAAAAGGATGAAGGTGTCGGCGAAGTTGTGGCGCATGGTCACTTCAAAGGCCATGCCGATCACGCGCAGGTGAGCTCGAAGCGTCTTCATGCGCTTTCCTCGGCGCCTTTTACCAGGCGCACGTAGGCGTCTTCCAGCGTCGGTTCGCGCACGGTCACTTTATTAACCTCCACGCCGGCGAGCAGGGCCAGAATGTCGGACACGACTTCGGAGCCCTGCGGCGATTGGATGAGCAGTGCCTGGCGCTGTTCTCGCTCTTCGGTGGACACGGTATCGACGTAGGGCTGCGCGCGAATTTGCGCCAGCAGTTCCTGGGAGACGCCGAACACCTCCACCTCGACGACGGAGAGGTCTTGAACCAGCTCCTTAAGCTTCTGCGGCGAGCCCTGGGCGATGATGCGGCCCTTGTTGATGACGGCGATGCGCTCGCAGAGCAGGTCGGCCTCAAACATGTAGTGTGTGGTCAAGAGGATGGTCTTGCCCGCCGCCTGCAGGCCACCGATCATCTGGCGCAGATCGCGGGCGCCGACGGGATCCAGGCCCAGGGTGGGCTCGTCCAGGAAAAGAACGTCCGGATCATGTAGCAAGGCGCGGGCGATGTGCAGCCGTTGTTTCATGCCGCGAGAGTAGCCCTCCACGCGTTCCTGTCCGCGATCCTGCAGGCCCACCTGTTCCAGCAATTCTGGGATGCGCTTCTTCGTCACGTCGGGATCCATATGGTAGAGGCTGGCAAAGTAGCGCAGGTTGTCGATGCCCGAAAGCCGCCAGTATAGACCACGCTCGCCGCCGAAGATGAAGCCGATGCGGGCGCGAATGGCGTCTGAGGCTTCTATGACGTCCTGGCCCAAAACGCGCGCGGTGCCCGCTGTGGGGATCAGGAGCGTGGTCAGGATTTTTACGGTTGTGGTTTTACCCGCGCCGTTGGGTCCCAGCAGACCAAAGAGCTCTCCGCGCTTGACGTCAAAGGAGATACCGTCCACCGCCACAATTTCTCTGGTCTTACGTCGCACGGTGCCTGTGGTGGCGCGGTAAACTCGTTTTAGGTTGTCGACTTCGATGATCGGCATGCTACCCGTCCCAAGGTCTGATCATTGGCAGCAACTCGCTGGAATGAAGGCCATTATACCGCAAATTTGAAGATAAGCATCCGGGCGTCTAGTGTACGGAAGTAACGTATGACAGTGCACTTCACGTGCGGTAGACTGTGCTTAGCAGTTGCGAGTCGCTCTTTGCTTCCAGGGGGAAAACTTTGTTGCAACAGCCTGACAGTATCGACCGTTACCAGATCCTGCGCGAGCTGGGCGGGGGCGGAATGGGGCGTGTATTTCTGGCGCATGACCCGCGCTTTCCTCGGGAAGTGGCGCTCAAGCTCCTACATCCGAACCTGGCGAGCGATGCCGCCCTGCGCCGTCGCTTCCAACGCGAAGCGCGCACCATCGCCGCCCTCGAACACCACGCCATCGTACCCGTATACGACTACGGCGAACACGACGGTCAGCTCTTTCTGACCATGCGTCTGATGCGTGGGGGCGATCTACACCAACGACTGGCGGGGGGACCGCTGCCCGTGCCCGAGGTTGTCGCCATCCTCTCGCGTGTGGCCTCCGCTCTGGACAAAGCGCACGACCAGGGCATCATCCATCGCGACCTGAAGCCGGCAAACATTCTCTTCGACGACGAGGGCAAAGGCTATCTTTCTGATTTTGGTATCGTCAAGGAAACTGACCGGCAGACAGCGACGGCGCTGACTGGGACTCACGGTGTCATCGGCACGCCGCAATACATGAGTCCAGAACAGGCGTTGGGCGAGTCGAACATCGACGGGCGGTCGGACATCTACGCCCTTGGCGCGCTGACTTATGAGATGCTCAGCGGCGCACCGCCTTACCAGGCGGATACTATGATGCGTGTGATCGTGATGCATATCAGGGAGCCGGTTCCTGTGCTAAGCGAGGCGCGCCCAGATTTGCCACGTGCGGCCGATGCTGTACTGGCACAGGCTATGGCCAAGAAGCGCGAGCAGCGATTTCGACGCGCCGGCGCCTTCGTCAACGCCCTGAGCAAGGCGTTGGAAGGCGCGGGTGGGGCGGCACAAGAGGCAACTGTCGTGGACCAGACGCCCATCGCCGCCGAGAAGAGTCGTGAGAGCGGGCGCCCGCGCTGGCACTACGCGGCGGCCGGCGGCGCGACCTTGTTGGCACTCGCGGCTTGCGCTGTGCTGCTCCTCTTATTACGTCCCGGTGCAGGAGAAATCCCTGTTGCCGCAGCCGACGGCACGCCCACTCCCAGTGGTACGGCGACCACAACCGCTTCAGCCACGGTAACGCCAACAGCCAGCCTGACCGCAACGCCCATGGGGACGGGCACACCTACACCACAATCAACGACCCGCAGTTCGCCGACGCCCGAATCTGCCGTTGCAAGTGTCCAAACAGAAACGCCAACGCCTGGCTCCACTTCGCCTCAAGGCCAGATCGTCTTCACTTGTTTCATCAATGGTGTTGACAATCTATGCAGCATAGACGCCGATGGCAGCGATCAGCAGCGGCTGACGCAGACGAGTGCCACAGATTTCTACGCGTCTTACACGCCTGACGGCCAATCGATTCTCTTCTCTTCGCGCCGTAGCGGCGAATTTCAACTGTACACGATGGCCGCAAATGGGCAGAATGCGCGTCGTCTGTCCCCCGACATTGGTAGCATGTTCGCGCCGCATATGTCGCCGAACGGGCGACAAATCGTGTTTGCTAACGCCGTTAACGACCAGGAGTCGATTTGGGTGATGGACGCGGATGGCGCCGACGCGCGCGCCCTGACGGGTGGGGCCGGGGCTGACAGGGACCCGGTCTGGTCTCCTGACGGTCGTCGCATTGCCTTCTGGTCCGATCGCGATGGTGCGGGTGGGCACTATGTGATGAATACCGATGGGTCTGGCATTCGCAAGCTGCCGGCCGAGGTGGCGGAGATCGGCGGGCGCAGTGACTGGTCGCCAGACGGCCGCTGGCTGGCGTTCTATGCCGGACCGCCAAATGATCACGATATTTATGCCGTGGCTACCGATGGATCAGGGCAGGTGCGTCGTCTCACGGACGGCGGCAACAATCTTGCGCCTTCCTATTCACCCGATGGCGCCTGGATTACCTTTACGCGCTACGGAAGCAGCGAGGATCCAGATATCTACATCATGCGCCCCGATGGTAGCGACCTGAGGCAGTTGACGGATAATGAACGCCCAGACTGGCAGCCACGATGGGGTCCATGAGCGCCTGTCTAAACAGGAGTTCAATCGATTTTTTACTTCCGTTCACACTGATATTAACGAATCGCAATTTTATAGTTAACCATGACCGTAGATTTTCTGATGCTCGTCTGTTAACAATGAACGTCGATGTGTGAAAACCCTCCCGGACGGCATGGTCATGGCGGGGATGGCCATACGCCGGTTGGTTGGAGAACAATTGAAAAGCGACCGTCACTTTAGCGACAAAGAGCGCGTGGGGTGAGGCCCACACGCTCTAAGGGGATAGGTATCTTGAGACGACCCTATCCATCCCCATTATAGCGCAAAGCGAATCAAGCATAAATGCCCTTTGCGGTCTGCTAAGGTTGGAAAACCCTTTGTGGACGCCTCGGACGACAGCTCTTGCATAGACGCCACCTGTTCACGACGAGTTTGCTCATTCTACTATTGTCTGTCGCTTCGCTGTTCATCGGCGTGCGCGATGTCACGTTGTGGGGGCTGCTGACCCAGCGCGATGACCAGATGATGGTCTTTCTTATCAGTCGTATTCCACGCCTGAAGGCGGTGCTGACGGCCGGTATGAGTCTGAGCGTGGTGGGTCTGATTATGCAACCGTTGGCCCGCAATAAGTTTGTGGCTCCGGCGACGGCGGGCACGCTGCAGTCGGCCGGCCTGGGCATTCTGGTCGCCATCCTCTTCTTTGGCGCGGCCGCTCTGGTCTACAAGTTGATTGTGGCCTTTCTCTTTACCCTGGCGGGCACGCTTATCTTTATGACGATCCTTGACCGCATCAAAAACAAGGATGTCATTCTCATCCCGCTGGTCGGCATCATGTACGGCGGCGTGATTGGGTCCATCGCTACTTTTATTGCCTATCGCTATGACATGGTGCAGACGTTGGGCGCCTGGATGGTGGGTGACTTTTCCGGCGTGCTGCGTGGTCGCTATGAGCTGCTGTATCTGACGGTTCCCATGGTCACGCTGGCTTACGTCTACGCCGACCGCCTGACGTTGGCGGGGATGGGCGAGGATTTCGCCGTCAGTTTGGGGTTGAAGTACAAGCAGGTGGTGAACACCGGGCTGGGAATAGTCGCTCTGACAACGGCCGTGATTGTGATCATCGCCGGCAGTATCCCGTTCTTGGGTCTTATCGTGCCCAATGTGGCCTCGATCCTCATCGGCGACAACATGCGGTGCACCTTGCCGCTGACGGCGCTCCTGGGCGATGTCTTTGTGCCGGCCTGCGACATCATGGGGCGACTTATTATCCGGCCCTACGAAGTGCCCATCGGCATGGTGGTGGGCGTGGTAGGTAGCGTCATCTTTCTGTTTCTGATCTTGCGCAGAGGGGCTTATGCAACGGCAAGCTAGAGAGGGCGTGTTTTCGCCGGCGCTTGGCAATGCGGTCGACGCGTCAGAGGAACTGGTGCGGGCCGAACGATCGCTTCACATGCGAAAGCTGGGGATACTGGCGCTGCTAACGCTGGTTGTCGGTGGCCTCTATCTTTCGGTGGGCGTCGCCGACTGGGCCTTTTCGCTGCCGTTTCGCGGCCGCAAGCTGATGGCAATGCGGGGCTGATGATTCTCTTTGCCGGCGGGCTCTATCGCTGGTTGTTCGCCCGGGAGGGCGCGCATCTTTATTTCCTGGTGCTGGTGGGCGTCATTTTCGGCACGCTGTTTGGCAACTTGTCTAACTTCATGCAGAAGCTGCTAGACCCCAACGAATTCTCTATCTTGCAGAGCAGCCTGTTCGCCAGCATCAACAACGTCGAAGAAGGCCTGTTGTGGATCGCGCTGGTGACCGTCGTCGTGGCGACCGTCTACAGCTTTCGCTTTGCGCGCTATCTGGATGTGCTGTCCCTGGGACGCGACGTCGCCATCAATTTGGGCGTGTCGCATACCGTGGTTGTTAACCGGCTGATGGTCGTCATCGCCGTCCTGGTATCGGTGTCCACGGCGTTGGTGGGTCCGATCACCTTTTTCGGCCTGCTCGTGGCCAATCTGGCTTACGAATATATGGGCACCTACCGTCATAGCTACCGCATTCCCGCCGCGGCGCTGATGAGCTTTATCGCGGTAATCGGGGGGCAGTTGATCGTGGAGCGCGTTTTTACCTTTTCCACAACGCTAAACGTCATCATTAACTTCGTTGGCGGCATCTACTTTATTTATCTCTTACTGCGGCAGGCAAATAACAGCGAAGGATGATTGATTCTCGTGATTGAACTACGCAATGTCACCAAACGGTACGGACAAAACGCAGTGGTAGACGACGTCTCGACCACGATCCACAAAGGGCACATTACGTCCTTGATTGGGCCCAATGGCGCGGGCAAGAGCACGCTGCTGGGCATGTTCAGCCGCCTGTTGTCCAGGGATAGGGGCGAGATTCGCATTGACGGTAAAGCAATCAGAGAGACAGAGAGTGGCGAACTGGCGCGAAAGCTTTCCATCCTGAAACAAGATAACCATATTAACGTGCGTCTGACGGTGCGCGATCTGGTCAGTTTCGGCCGGTTTCCCTACTCGCAGGGACGGCTGACAAGGACAGATTGGGACCACGTGAACCGCGCCATTGCCTATCTGGAACTAGACCCTTATGCTCATCGCTTTCTAGATCAGCTGAGCGGCGGGCAGCGGCAGCGCGCCTACGTGGCTCTGACGCTGTGTCAGGACACCGATTACATCTTACTCGACGAACCGCTCAACAATCTGGACATGAAGCACTCGGTGCAAATTATGCGTGTGCTGCGCCGCATGGTGACGGAACTGGGCAAGACCATCGTGCTCGTGCTGCACGACATCAATTTTGCGTCCTGTTACTCGGATCAGATTGTGGCCTTGAGGGAAGGAAAGCTGGTGTATGCGGGTGGGGTGGACACAGTCATCGACACCGACGCCCTACGGCACATCTTCGAGATGGATATTCCCATCGAGCAGATTCAAGGAAATCGAATCGGTATTTATTTTGTGTAATTGCCCGTTAAATTCGGGAATTTTATGAATCAAACAGCGTTCAAGGAGAACAGATTATGACCAGTATCAAAAGAAATGATCTACTAATGTTGCTCGTGGTCCTTATGGGCGCCCTGTTGGTCGCCTGTTCGCCTGCGGCGGCGTCTCCTGGTGAGGAGCCCGCGGCTACGGCAGAGACAACTGCCGAGGAACCAGTGGCGACAGAGGAAGAAGCGGCGGAGGAACTGGCGGCGGAAGAGGGCGGTGCAGAGGAAACGACGACGGACGCGATCACGATCAGCCATCCACAGGGCGAGAAGACATTAACGGCGCCTCCCCAGCGCGTCGTGGTCTTTGATTACAGCACGTTGGACACGCTGGAGGTACTAGGGTTGGGCGACCACGTCGTCGGCGTGATGCAGGGACCGTTGATGCCGCCTCATCTGGAGAACTACAACGGCGACGAATACACCAACGTCGGCACGTTATTTGAGCCGGACTATGAAGCGGTCAACGCCCTGGACCCCGATCTGATTATCGTAGCCCTGCGCACTGCGCCCTTTTATGAGGATATGTCGGCCATTGCTCCGACGATTGACACGACGGTGGCCTGGGAGAACACTTATGAGACGTTCCGGGATTACGTGACCAATATCGGCGTCATCTTCGGCAAAGAGGCCGAGGTTGCTGAACGGCTGGAAGCGATTGACGCGCGCATCGGCGAAGTACAGGCGATGGTCGAAGCCAGCGGCTATACGGGCCTGATCGTGCTCGCGTCTGGCGGCGAGGTCAGCGGCTATGGTCCCGGCTCGCGGTTTGGAATGATTCACGACTTGCTTGGTGTAGGCGCCACGGCCGATCCCATGGTGGCTGAGACGCACGGGGATGCCATCTCTTTTGAGTTTATCCTGGAGCAGAATCCGGACGTGATCTATGCCACTGACCGCGACTCAGCCGTTGGGGAAGAGGGGCAAACGGCTGCTCAGATCCTGGACAACGAACTGGTCAACAGCACGACGGCGGGATCGACGGGTAACATCGTCTACCTCGATCCGGTGAACTGGTATCTGGCCGATTCCGGGCTGAGTACGTTTGCGGCGCGCATTGATGAAGTTGCTTCGGGATTGGAGGGAGCAGTAGAGTGATCGCTTTATGCCCCTGACTCTACCCAAGGGACCTCTAACTGCTCTTTGCTGCTAAAGCGCAAAAGATGATCGGCGACGACGTGCTTGACGCGCGTGAACCTGGCGTCGCTATTGGCGCTGACGTGAAGCTCCAGATGGTCGCCAACGACCTGCATTGTGCATTCTCCAAAGGGGAAGGTGACGTGACCGTGGTCGTCCGCATACGTAGCCGTTGCTTTGCGATCAGAGCGGTGTGTACGTGCGCCGCCTACCTGGTCACTGTGTAGCGATCGACAACCTCTCCGAAGCGAGTGATGAATTCAAAGGTGAGCGTTTCAGTGGTCGCGGTGACGCGCATGGCGCCGTGCACCCCGCTGAAATGAGCCTGGCTTTCTGGCAGCGTCTCGTCGACCGCGTAGATGGCTCCGCCACCCAGGCCGTTCACAAAGTAGGGAATGCCATTTACCAGTAACCTTTCGTAATGGTGGTTGTGCCCGGACAGCACGCCGTCCGCGCCCCACGCCTGAAATGGCCACCGCATCCAATCTCCCGACCCGTGTTGACCGGACGAATAGGGGGGCACATGAAAGTAGACGAGCTGCCACGGCGCCGTCGACGCCGACATCTGCTGTTCTAACCATTGGGCCTGGACGGAGCCGGCATTGATGCCATCCGGTTCACTAAAGTCGCTGTTTAGGGCAAAGAGATGTACGGGGCCCCACACAAAGTCGTAGTAGCGCTCATTGCCAGGCAGCGTGAAGTAGTCCAGATACGGGTCGGCACCTTCAGGGCCATAAAAATCGTGGTTGCCCAGCGAGGGGAAAAAGCGGTTGACACCGTCCGTAGAGACGGTCGTCGTGTATTGACCATTGTAGGGGTAGATGTACTCGGCGTAATATTGGCCAATGTTGGCATCTATCGTCTCCGCTTCGCCGTTTGGGTAGTTATTGTCGCCAACGGTAATGATAAAGGCCGGCTCCCAACCGTCGATAAGCGCCGCCACGGCGGCTTCGCCCTCTCCCGCCAGTCCGTAATCGCCGATCACTGCGAATTCGACCGTTTCTGGCGTGGTGGTGACCGTTAGCGTCGCCGTCGCCGATGGGACGGCGGTCGTCGGTCGTGGCGTTGCCGAGGCCACGGTCGTGGGCGTGGGTGTGTCTGTTGCCGTCTCTGTCGCCGTGGCGCGCGCGGGCACTGCGCTAACGTTCGCCGCCGAACTCGGCGTAGCGGTCGCTAAGGTTTCCTGTTCTGCGCGATCCGGGGAAATCGATGCGGGAGCCGGTTCCGGCTCTTCTGCATCCATGACACAGGCGTTCAGTTGTACGGTTAGCAGGAGGATAAAAAGAGCCGTCGCCAGCTTCAGAATGGATATGCTCTTTGCTGCCATTCGCTTCGTCATTGTCTTGTATTGTAGACCGTAAGCGGGGAAATCCTACAGGGCAGGTTAACTTGAGAATTCAAGTGTGTAAAGAAGTTTTTTAACGTTGGTAAACAAATCGGTCGCCTCATGAATATACGGCGTCACGGACACGTTGTCATATGGAGCGCCGCCTGCGCTTGACCGGCCGGGGTCAGCTTTGCAGACAGCGGCCTAGCCAGATGTTTAGCCGTAAACCCATCCATCCGCCTGATCCGGCGCGACGCCTGCCATGCTATCTTGCATGGTGAAGGTTCACATTAGAAATTAGAGGAGGCGTCAAATGTCTAGGAAATTGTTGATCGGCTTACTGGTTCTGATCGTCGTGGTTCCCGTTGTGTTCGTGCTGGGGAGCCAGTATCTGTACAGGTCTGTGACCGATGTAGATGGCGCGGAACAGGAGTCGGAGGCGGCGACGGCCGTGGTAGAAGAATTCTACCGCTGGTACCTGGCCTATCCCGGCAATCCCTTCGTCGAGCAAGCCTATCGCGAAAGTCCGCTGGTGACCGAACAATTCGTCGCCGAGACGGATGAAGCGATCGAGGCCATGCGCACCGCGGGACCGGGCGGCGCGGATCCCATTCTTTGCGCGCAGGACATTCCCGGCGACGTCCGATTCCAGCCGGGTGAAATGAGCAGCGACAGGGCAACCGTCGTTGTCGAGCAGGTTTGGAATCCCGGCACGGAGTTCGAGTCGGTCCGCGAG
Organism: uncultured Ardenticatenaceae bacterium; assembly: GCA_964432035.1. Classification (GTDB taxonomy): domain Bacteria; phylum Chloroflexota; class Anaerolineae; order Promineifilales; family Promineifilaceae; genus JAAYYY01. The sequence continues at coordinate 12,754 of CAYSMQ010000022.1, read as the reverse complement.
GTTACGGTGGAGGTGCAGAAGGTGGAAGGCGAATGGCGGATTCGCGACGTTGTCTGTCCTACTCCTTGAATGAAGCCACCTGATGCAGAGAATGACCTGGCCGGTTTTCGAAACCGGTCAGGTCTTCTTGTTTTTCATCGGGCGCTTGCGCTTCGCTGGCGCGTTCGCGGGTCAGCACCACGAGGGTGATGTCGTCGGCCTGGGCGACGTCGCCGGTGAATCTGTCCAGTTCTGCAAGCAGAGCGCGCCTGATATCCGTGGCAGAAAGTCCCGCGCTTTCACGCAAGACGGTTGCCAGACGGTGCACGTCGAAAAAGTCGCCGGCGGCGTTTTGGGCCTCGGTGACGCCGTCGGTATAGAGCAGGCAAAGGTCGCCGGGCCGCAAAGTGATCGCGCGATGCTGCCACTGTTCGTCTTCCAGGATACCCAGCGGCATTCCAGTCTTGGCTAGGGGATGCAGGCGCCCGTCGCGCAGACGAAAGGGTGGGGGATGACCGGCGCTGGCGTAGGTCAGCTCTCCCGTTTGGGGGCAGAGGACGGCGAAGAATACGGTGACGAACTGTCCGGCGTGCGTGTCGCGCAAGATGCGGCGATTGACGGCAGCGAGAACGCGCGCGGGATCGTCCGGGTAGCGGCGCGCGTAGGTGTGCAGGAGGGCCCAGCACAAGGCCATGAAGAGGGCAGCGCCGACGCCTTTGTCCACGACGTCAGCGATGAGAATGCCGTAACGGTCGCCGGGCAGGGGAAAGATGTTGTAGAAGTCGCCGGATGTTTCACGCGCAGGCACCAGGGCGGCGGCTTGTTGCCAGGCGGGGATCTGGGGCAGTTCGGAGGCCATAAAGCTGGCCTGGATACGCCCGGCAAAAAGGAGTTCCTCCTCGAAGCGGCGGCTGGCGGCTTCGGCTTCCTGCTTGGCCCGCGCCAGCTCGGCCGTCCGCTCGCGAACCCGGTCTTCCAGCGTGGCGCTGTATTCTGCCAGCTGCGCGCGTGCCGTTTCTAGCTGCTTGCGCGCTCGCCGCTCTCTATTGAGCGTGCGGCTCTGTAGGCGGCTGAAGCGGCCGAGGAGTACGACGGTGACCAACATAAAGGCCGCCAGCGCGACGCCTGCCTCGAGCCATAGGGCAGCCTGTGCAGCGCCAACCTGGGCGGCAAAGAAGAAGTAGGTCGCCGCGCTGAGGAAAGCGGTTACCAGCCCGGCGCGCGTACCCACAAGCACAGTGGCGAAGATAGGCAGCGCCAACAGGTACAACCGTCCGCTGCCGTCCAATCCCAGGCGCATCAGGCTGAGGCAGCCATTGCTATAGCCCAGAACGAGCAGGCCCCAGATGCGCAGGCGGGGGCTGGCGCCCGGAATGAAGGCAAGCGCCAAAATAGCGGCGTAGATGGCGACGTAAGTCCACACCAGAGGCGTCATCGCTTGCGCGCGCCAGGCGTTGAGGACGACGGCGCCCCAGGCGGGAAGACCGAAGATGGCCAGGGCGATGAGGGTGATGCGGGCGGCGCGAGCGCGCCATTGGGGGAGGGTAAGGTGAGTGGGATCCGGTTCTGCTGCCTGAGGAAGGTGCGTTTCGCTTGGGCTCATGTGGGCCTCGTCTGTTTTCAACGTTAAGCGGTGCGGCTCGGCGACGTGATTGATTTGCTCCGTTGCCTGAGTTTAGCACGGAGGACGCGTAGGGGAAACCGCCGGGCGGCGGAAACGATCCTGGTCATCTGGCTAGTTTCCAGTCCCGTCGCGCGCCTGATCCGCGATGGGAGACCTTGCGTTACTTTGTAGATAGTGCAGGCATATCAGGGAGACCGCTTCCCAGAGAAAGCGGTCTCTCCTTCTTAGGTCAAAGTGAGGAAGAATCATGAACGGCAAACAAGTGTCCCACCTCATATTCCTGGTCTTGGCCTTGGCCGTGTTCATCGGCGGCTGCCAGGCCTCTATTCAAGCGCAGCCGGCGCCGACGGTGGCATCGGCTGCGGCGACGCCGACGGAACCGCCGTCGACGTCGGCCATCGAAGTAGTTTCTGCAACGAACATGCCCCAAGCGACGGTAACGGCCGCGCCGGTTGACGCGGCGGAGGAGCCAACGGAGCCGGCGGCCGTGCCACTGGCCGCGGCAGAGACCGGCGTGAGCCTCGACGAAACGTCACCCTTGCTCGGCGGCGTGACGGTGGAGACTGTGCCCCTGGACGACCAGATTCTGCACCATGGACCGCGCACGCTGTTGCAGCCGGCACACACCGTGCTGCAGATGTCCGGCTACCCGCCGACGGAGTCACTGTGGGAGCCGCGCATCATGATATATCCGGCGGAGGCATACATGCGACTCTCGCTAGACGCGGAGCGACAGGTGGCGCAGCTACAGGCGCTGCTGGCGGGATGGCCCGACGCCGAAACAGACGGCGAGGGCTTGCCTTTCCTGCCGCTTCCCAACGCGGTGCAGATTCTGCACGCCAAGACAGCCCGCCTTGACTTTGCCGGCGGCGCGGGTATTCGTTACGTCACGCAGTACGTGCAGGACACGGCCCCTGTCACCAGCCACTCCTTGCTGTACACGTTCCAGGGCCTGACGGCAGACGGGCGGTTCTACGTCTCGGCTGTGTTGCCCGTGGAAAACAATTCGCTTCCCTATGATATTCCTCAGGCGCAAGAAGAGGGCTTCGACAGCTTTACCTACAACTTCGACCGCGCGGGGTACGAGGCGTATCTTGGCGAGCAGAACGCGACCGTGGACGGGTTGGCCGACGACAGCTTCAGCCCAGATCTGGCAAGCCTGGACGCGCTGATGCAGTCGCTGGACCTGGGCGCGTACGGCGGCCCGGACGTGGAGGTGTGGGCGCCGGACGTGGCTCCCGAGCCGGATCAGGTTCTAGACGACTTTCTGGCGGCGTACCTGGCGGAAGGCGGTTTCCCGGCGGGCGCGCACGTGGACAGCCCGGATCTACACCCGGATTTCGTGACGTACATGGAAGAAGCGGTGGCGGCCTACCGCGCGCAGGGCATCGAGGCGCAGACCTACGATCCGTTGTTGATGAGCCAGCTGGGTCCGGCGGAGGTGGGCGACGCGGGCTATGGCTTTGAGCGCTTTGGCATTGGCCCGTCGGTGATCGACGGCGACGTTGCCAGGGTAACGGTGCAGCGCCACTGGCACTACACGGGCGCCGTCTCTCCCTTGCGTTTCTCCCTGGCCTGGAGCGGCGAGCGCTGGCAGATAACGGGCGTGAGCAGCATTGTGGAGTGGCGACCGTCGGCGCCATCCGAACCGGCGCTGGTGGCCGAGGCGTTCATGACATCCATGGTTGCCGGTGCGGGTCAATTTGCCACGCCGCAGGAGTGGCTGGCGCACGTGGACGCGGCGTTGGTAACGCCAAACGCCACGGCGGCCCTTTGTGACGGCGAGCAGTCGTGGCCTGTGGGCTACACCATCGAAGGCAGCTTCATGCAGCCTCAGCCCCTCCATCTGAGTACCAACGTGGAGCAAGAGGCCACTGTCGTCGTCTATCGTATCGAAAGAGGCGTGCTGCTCACCGTGCACCTGGTGCAGGTCGATGGCGACTGGCAGGTCAGCGAGACGATCTGTGGGGACACGCCACAGGGAAGGGCGCTGGCTTTCTACAGTTGGTACCTGGGCGCTGCGGCGCAGGCGGGCGAAACGCGCTGGGCGGAACGCACGCCGAGCATCGACGATGTAAACGACGGTCACTTCTTTGTCACAGCCGACTTCCTACGCGATGCGCGCATGCGTTTCCAGGAAGACCCTTACCTGCCGCCGGCGCGCGTGCCCGACCGCTTTACGGTGCGACCCGGCCCGCAGGAGAATGTGGCGCTGGTTGACCTGGAATATCTGGGCGAAACAGAAGCCGAGATAGAGACGGTGCAGCTGACGTTTGTACAGGACGGCGGGGTGTGGTTGATTGACGGGCTGGAAGTCGTCGAGACGGAATTCTGACGGCGCGCGTCACTCCTTTTCCAGGGCCACGCTTAACAGGTCGCGCAGCTCTTGCAGCTGCGCGACCGTTAGCGCGCCAAAAGAGCCGCGGTGGTCAAGCAAGCGGCGGCGGAAAGCGTGTTGTAGGCGCGCCCCCTCATTCGTGATGACAATCTCTTTGACGCGACGGTCGTCAGGATGGGGCCGTCGCTCCAGGGCGCCGCGCGCCTCCAGGCGATCGACGAGCCCGGTAAGATTGGAGGCGTCGTAGTTGAGGCGCAGGGCCAGTTCCCCCATGGGAACGGCCTCGCCGGGCTCTAGTTCTACCAGTACTTTCGCTTGCGACAGGGTCATGTCGAATTCGGCGGCGCTGGCGGCGGCGTGTTGCTGCAAACGCTGCGCCATTGCCAGTAAAAGGGAAACAACGTCTTCTATGAGCCGGCCCTGTTTGCTGTCCGGTTCTGGTCCTTGGGCACTGAAATTCATAGGCGCCTCATATTACTTGACAAATATAATAGTGGTATATTACCATTATATTCAACAAATGTAAAGTCACCATGTAGAGCCTATGTGTCACGTAGCGCTCGCAGGTTGAGTGTGAGAAAGGTATTTACAAGATGTTCCTATCCAGCGTACTTCCAATTATATCGCACGTTGTCGTTCCCGCGGCGTTCATTGTCACCCTATGGCGCAGCGAGCCGGTCAGTCGCATCGCATGGCTGGCGCGTGTGCTGGCTTTTGGCGGGTTTATTTTCTTCCTGTTTTTCGCCGGCGCAGCTTGGTCCTGGGTTAGCTACTATTTCCGTTTCCTGTTTCCCGTGTTGTTCATCGCAGCCGCCATCGTCTCCTGGCGCAATGCTTGGGATGAGTCGCTACCCTGGTGGCGGCGTCCTCCATCGATAGGCGAGTGGTTGAACTTCGGCGTCGAGGCGTTGCTAGGCGTCTATTTCGTGTTCGCTATCGTCGGGGCGCTCTCGGGCCTGACGTATGGCGAGGCGCGCGCAGCGCGACTCTCTTTTCCGCTGAATGATGGCGTCTACATCGCGGCACATGGGGGTAACAGCCCGACCATCAACTATCATAATGTCGATCAGGCGCAACAGTACGCGTTAGATATTCTGGCGCTCAACGCGGCGGGCGTGCGCGCCGTGGGCGTCTATCCCACGGACCTGGACCGCTACGTGGCGTTCGGCCGGGAAATTTATAGTCCGTGCCCCGGCGAGGTAATCGAGGTTGTGGACAATTTGCCCGACCTGCAGCCGCCAGAGAGGGATAGCGAGAATCTTGCGGGTAACCACGTCGTCGTTCGTTGCGCAGAGCAGGACGTGGACGTCGTGCTGGCGCACATGATGGCGGGCAGCGTCACGGCGACGGAGGGACAACTGGTGGAGGAGGGAGAGGCGTTAGGTCGCCTGGGTAACTCCGGTAACACCAGCGAACCGCACCTGCACATACACGCCGTGCGTACAGGTTCGGGCTCGATGCTCAACGGCGAAGGCCTGCCCATTCTCTTTGACGGCCGTTTTCTGGTGCGCAATAGTCTAGTCTTTCAATAGCTTGCGCCGCCGTATTCGCTGTTTTACGCTTGCCGACGGACGTTAGCCTAACCTCTTCTTTCCAATCCCGCCTGCTTCGGGCTACAATAGCGCCGTCTACCACACTGCAACGCAAGGAGCAACTGAAGCATGATGATTTTGCAGCCGGCAAAGTCCGTGAGCGCCCGGGAGAAACGCGGCGAGTGCGCGCCGGGCTGGGGGGCAGCGTGAAACGGTTACAGAGGAGACGATCGGCGGAGTACGCCATCATTGGGCTCGGGCGTTTTGGCGCGAGCCTGGCTCGGGCGTTGATGGCAAGCGGCAACAACGTGTTGGGTGTGGACATCGATGGGCAGTTGGTGCAACGCATCTCGGACGAGCTGACGCACGCGGCGATTTTGGACGCCACTGACGAGGAGGCGCTGCGCGAAATTGATATCATGTCTTTCGAGACGGTGATCGTGGCCATCGGCGCAGACTTCGAGAGCAACCTGCTGGCAACGGTGGCGCTTAAGAACCTGGGCATACCGACCGTGATCAGCAAGGTGGTGACGCGCCGCCAACGGGAAATTCTGCTGCGCGTGGGCGCCGATCGTGTGGTGCAGCCGGAACATGACGCAGGTATGCGACTGGCGGAAGAGTTAATGGCGCCAAAGGTGCTGGAACGCGTGCACCTGGGACCCGACTTCAGCGTGGTGGAGGTGCAGGCGCCGAGCTCACTGACAAGCCAGACGCTTGCACAGCTGGACCTGCGACAACGGATGGGCGTCACCGTGCTGGTCATCAAGCGCGGTGAAAAGCTGATTGTGTCTCCGCCCGCCGACACTATTTTGCTGGAGGGGGATCTAATACTGGTTCTGGGCGATAACGAGACGCTTCAGACATTCAGTAACCTGCCATGAGCAACGAGGAGAACGGCCGCGAGTATCCCCGGCACCGAGTTCGACAGGTGGTTCGCGGTCTGCTCCAGGATTCTGAACGCGTTGGACGCAAGCCGCGACCGGTGGCGCTGCGCCTGGTCGTGGGGCTGCTCATTCTGGTCATCGTGGGCACGCTGCTGCTGCAACTACCGGGAATGACGTATGGGGAGCGGCTGTCTTTCATGGAGGCGCTATTCACGGCGACGTCGGCGGTCACTGTGACGGGGCTCACCGTGATCACAGCCAGCACGGACCTCACGCGCAGCGGACAAATCGTGCTGCTCTTTCTGGTGCAGGTTGGCGGCGTCGGTTACCTTTTTGCACTGGCGCTGGCCTTGCAGCTGGTGCGGCGACGCCTGGGGCTCATGGATCGTCTGGCGCTCTCCGGTAGCCTGGGGCTGGATAAGCCGCAGGACATTCTGAAACTCTCACGGCGCGTGCTCATCGGTATCCTGGTGTTAGAAGGGCTCGGCGCCGCGTTTCTCTACTGGCATTGGCGCGCCAACGGGATTGTACCTGAAGGCGAGGCTGCCTTTTACGCTGTTTTTCACGCCGTCACGGCCTTCTGCAACGCGGGATTTGACCTTTTTGCGGGGCTGGCGCGCTATCCGCGCGGCATTCCCGGCGACCACTTCTCGCTACTTATCATGGGCCTGCTGATCTTACTTGGGGGCCTGGGTATTCCTGTGCTCGCCGACCTGGGGACACGTGGCCCTTCGCGGCGTTGGGGGTTGCATACACGCCTAACGCTTTGGGCGGTTGCGGGCCTGGTGCTCGTGGGCTGGATCGGCCTCTTTATTCCCGAGACGCGTCCGGGCGGCGTCTTAAGCGGCGATCCCCTGGACCAGCAACTGATGCACACCTGGTTCCAGTCGGTCTCCACGCGCACGGCCGGTTTTCCAGGGTTTGAGGATTTTGACAACCTGGTTCCGGAGAGTCAATTGTTGGTGATGGCCCTCATGTTCATCGGCAGCGCGCCGGCGTCCATGGGCGGCGGCATCACCACGGGCACATTCGTCGTGCTGATTCTGGCATTGTGGAGCTACGCGCGTGGTCATCCCCAGGTGCAGGTGGCGGGCCGCACGATTGCGGCGGGCACCGTGCGCCGCGCGGCAGTGATTCTTACCATCAGTATTGCCACGGTGGTCTTTGCCTCCTGGCTCATTCTGATGACTCACCAGATGAATACAAGCGTGGTCCTCTTTGAAGTGATTTCAGCTTTCGCCACGGTGGGCCTATCTCTTGGCGCGACCGGCGAGCTGAACACGTTCGGACGTCTGGTTATCATCGTCATGATGTTTTGGGGGCGGCTGGGGGCCGTGACGCTGGTTGTAGCCATCGTGCAGACGACGTCACAGCCTGAGCGTCTGGTCGAGTATCCGGAAGAGGGGGTGTTGATCTTGGTATGAAGTCGGGGCGGTGCGCCAACCGCCCCTACGGCGCCTACGCCATGCGATTAGCCACCAGCTTGCCCACAAAGGCGTAACGAAAATCGGCGCCAGACCAGGCGCGCAGCGCGCCATAGAGCCCGTAGAGGCCCCACAGCCCCATAAGAATGAACGGGCAGATCATGGAGCCCATGCCCACCCAGAAGATGGGTGGCGGCGCGTCGCTGTTGGCGTCGGCTGCGGCGATGACGGGGATGAGACTGATGAAATAGAAAATTCCCCAAAGGACCCAGGCCAGAATCAGTAACAGCATGCCGGCGAGCTGGTAGATGGCGGCCTGCAGCGCCTGTCCCGCGGCATAGGCCGACTTTTCCTTCTGCGTAACGTAGATGAGTATGCCGGCGAGTGGCGCCATATAGCCCGTAACAATGGACGCGTGCGCTAACGCTGCCATCAGGCGTTCTTCTTGTGTGTGTGGCTTTTGTGTGGTCATCGTCGTTTACCTCCGATCGATGAAGGGTGATTATCTTAGGGCCTTCTACACACTATACGGAGAAATCGCCGCTTGCGTTTCGCTGTTTAATCTCTCGCGAGCGATCCATGAAGTTTCGACGCTCAAAGAGACCGGTCCAATAATGTGACTTTCTGGCCGCTTGTCACCATCTTATAACCCTGCCTGTGTCCGTGGCACATTGCGCATTGCACATTGGCTTATTAGTCTGGGCTAGTGGAGAAGAAGAAGTTTTGGTGATGGGCGTCGCCGGAGCGCCCATCACCGCTTGCGCGGTCTTTGACGACGCGCAATAAGAACTGTTCGCGGGCAAGACGCCTATGATTCACCGCACACCACGCTGGACAAAACATCTAATATCGGACGCTCGAGCTCAAGGCCACACACGTCTATGAGCGGCTGGATCGAACAGGTTGTGACAGAGTTTGGCTATCTGGGATTGGCGCTGCTCACGTTGTTGGAAAATGTTTTCCCACCGCTGCCCTCAGAGGTGATTCTGCCGCTGGGCGGCTATCTGGCGCAGCAGGGACGGCTGGCCATTGTGGGCGTGGTACTGGCAGGAACGGTTGGGTCCGTGCTCGGTGGGCTGGTGCTCTACTGGCTAGGGAGTCGCTTTGACCGCGAGAGGCTGGTGGCGTGGGCGGGGCGTCATGGGGGATGGCTTTTGCTCACCCGGGAGGACATAGAGCAAGCGTTCGACTGGTTTGAGCGGCATGGCACGAAGGCCGTCTTCCTGGCGCGACTTGTGCCGGGGGTTCGCTCGCTGATTTCGATTCCGGCGGGAACCTGCGGCATGCAAATAGCGCCTTTTTTGTTTTATACGACGCTGGGCACTGCCCTATGGTCGGCGCTGTTGGCGACGGCGGGCATGATCCTGGGCGCACAATACCAGCAAGTGGGCCGCGTTCTGCAGTGGGCGACGTACGCCCTGGTGGCACTGGTCTTACTTAGTATTGTGCGCTGGATAGTAAAGAGGCGAAGTGAGACGAATTGATGCGTAATGTACATGGTTGGCCTGCGCCGCGCTGGAGACGCGACCAGGCGACGCCAGGCCGCTACCAATACAGTTACGCGTCTTACGGCCGTTGCGGAGGCTCCCGCAAGCCGCGACGATATCATACGAGCACCGCGGCGAGAAGTTAATAGACCACGGGACAAGTGACGGGTATAAAAAAGTCACGGATAGACGCGCCTCTTGCGCCTGATCTTTAGCTTTTGCCGTCACTCTGGCATAATGGCCTTGAAAGCAAGTCACTTCGATTGGTGCATAGACGGTGGAGGCGACAGGAGATGACCTTTTGGCTCATTGTCCTTGGTCTATTGTCGCTGGCATTGGCCATAAGCCAGTTCTTTGTGCGCCGGCGGCAACCCATGCTGGGCTTTGCACTGGGCATTCTACCCATACTAGCCGGTTGGCTGTATATCTCGTTGCAGGCTGAGATGGCCCTTTACACGTGTCGTAACGACGTCAGGGCTATTTGCGAGTGGACGGGAATAGGCATCGCCATCTTCACGGTCCTTGCACTGATCCTTATTCTTATCTGCGCCGTTGCTGTTGGCGTGATGGATGTCGCGCGCATCTTCTGGCGACGCAAAAGCTTCTTCGGCAACGCAAACGCTGGTTTATACCCGTGGCCTGTCTGGCTGTCCCTTATGGCGATCGTTATCCTGATGGTGATGGGGTCATTTGCCGGCTTCTTACTGTCGGACGTTGTGCGCACACCGGTGATGACGTGGTTCGCTCCCTTCGTCGCCGTGGTGGGCGGCACCTTGTGGGCCCTGGTGCGCGAGCGACGGACTGTAAACGAATAGGCGGTTTTTAGAGTAGTCGCCGGCTTAATCTCTCACGGCGCCAGTCTTGACCGGTCGCGTGGGAAGAGCGTTGTCAGGCGCAGGTTTTTCTCGCCCAGCAGCTGCATGAGCAGGCGTTCCAGGCCGATGGCGAAGCCGCCGTGCGGGGGCATACCGTGGCGAAAGGCCTCGAGGTAAGTGACGAACGGTTCCTGCCGCAGGCCCGCCTCTTGCAAGGCGGTCACGTAATCCTCGTAACGGTGTAGGCGCTGCCCGCCGGTGACCAGCTCGGTGCCGCGGAAGAGCAGGTCGAAGCTGTTGGAGTGGGTTGGGCGCTGGGGATCGGGGTGCGTGTAAAAGGGGCGCTTGGCCATAGGGTAGCCGGTCACGAACAGAAAGTCGCTGCCGTGCTCTTCTTGCGCCCAGGCGCCAAGCCAGCGCTCATCTTGCGGAGAGAGGTCGGGCTCGCCGCGCACGTCGACGCCGTGTCGCGCCAAAATCAGCTCCTGCGCCGCGGCGAAGTCAATGTGCGGCATTTCTTGCGGCACGTTGGGCAGGTCGACGTCAAGCAAGTTTAGCTCTCGTTCGTTTGCCTGCTCAAGTCGCTGCAAGATGCCGGCAATTACCTCGCGGGCCAGGGCCATGACGGTGAAATGGTCTTCGACGAAACCGAACTCTACGTCCAGGCTGACGTACTCGTTGGTGTGGCGCGAGGTGTCGTGTGGTTCGGCGCGAAAGACGGGGCCGACCTCGTAGACGCGCTCGAAGACGCCGACCATGATCTGTTTGTAGAACTGCGGGCTCTGGGCCAGGAAGGCATCGGCGCCGAAATAGTCCACGGCAAAGACGTTGGCGCCGCCCTCAGTCGCCGAGGCCACAAGTTTGGGCGTCTGGATTTCGGTGAAGTGGCGCGCGTCGAGGGCGGCGCGGAAGCCAGCCATGGCGCCCGCCGCCAGGCGGAAGATGGCCCGTCGCCGTGGGTGGCGGTTGAAGACAACGGCGTGTTCCAGGAGGGTGGGCAGGGCAACGTTGAGGTGACGTTTGTAGAGCGCGGCCGGAGGCTGGCGACGCGCGGGCGTGATGACCTCGATGCGCGGGGCGTGCAGCTCGTAGCCGCCGGGCGCGACGTCGGAGGCCACGACGAGGCCCTCGATGGCGATGACGCTTTCTTCGCTCAGACCGTCGAGCGGCGCCAGGTCCGCTTCATCTTCGGTGACGGCCTGCACCGTGCCCCAGCCGTCGCGCAGGATGACAAAGGCGATGCCACCCAGCCGGCGCAAGTTGTGTAGCCAGCCGTGCAAGCAGACGCGCGTCCCTTCATGTTCGTTGATTTCTACTGTGCGAATCGTCTCCATCTTTAACCTCTCTCGACAAAACAAAAACCCCCGTCCTTCTGGAGGACGAGGGTTGCTCGTGGTGCCACCACCATTCTGGCGGCAGGTGTTGGCGATAGCTGCCGCTCTCTGTGGGTCTATTTAGACCTGGCGCGTTAACGGGCGCCGCCCGGAACCGGCTAGTGGGCACCGTCGTCGTGCGGCAGCCGTTCACCGGACGGCTCAGGGGCGTCGTCGGTCGGACCGGCGCAGGCGCTCGCAGTTCAGCCCAATGGCCGGCGCCATTCTCTTTGCGCGCGGCGTTCCTTCCGGCATGTCCCCATCACAGCCGTTCTTGTTTTCGAATGTGGGCAACAGACTAGCATAACCGGCGCACGCATGTCAAACGCACTCACTGCGCGGAATGGAATCCGCGGCTACGTTACACCTGCTGCCTAATTGGCATTTGAGCGCAGACAATGTAGCATGGGGGCTGTGTGAATCTGCTATTATCTGCCACTACCTGCACCAATTTCACGAGTATTCCAACCTGAATTCGTGTCATTCGTGCAATTCGTGACAAAACCAGGAAAACGAGGCCATGACAACTCCCGAAATTCCGCACTTCATGGGCGCGCGTATTCGGCGCCGGGAAGACCCGGCGCTACTGCGCGGCGAAGGACTATACACAGGCGACATCCGGCTGGAAGGCGCCCTGCACATGGCTGTCGTGCGCAGCCAGTGCGCGCACGCCCGCATCTTGGACATTGATACGAGTGAGGCCGAGGCGCTTCCCGGCGTCGTCGCCGTGCTGACCGCCGAGGACGTCAACGACCACCTGACGCGTCCGCTTCCCATGCCGCGCGTCCCCAAGTCGTACAGCGTGCGCCGCTCGCCCGAACGCTATCCGCTGGCGTCCGACCGCGTGCGTTTCGTGGGCGAACCGCTTGCCGTGGTGCTCGCCGAAGACCGTTACACTGCCGCCGACGCGGCCGACCTGGTCTTCGTGGAGTACGATATGCTGCCCGTGGTCGTGGATGCGGAGCAGGCGCTCGAGGACGACGCGCCCTTGCTCTACGAAGAGTGGGGCAGCAACCTGGGCTTCCGCTGGCAGCACGACGAAGGAGACGTAGACGGGGCTTTTGCCAGCGCCGCGCACGTCGCCGAATGCCGTATTGTGAACCAGCGGCTGATCGGCAACGCCATGGAGCCGCGGGCGGTGGCGGCGATGGTTGACGGCGAAAAGGACGCGCTTACGGTATGGACGACGACGCAAGCGCCGCACCGCACCCGCAGCCACATCGCGCGCCTGCTGGGCATGGAAAAGGAGCAGGTACGCCTTATCGCGCCGGAGGTGGGCGGTGGTTTTGGCATCAAGG
>CAYSMQ010000021.1:18157-23128 GCA_964432035.1 uncultured Ardenticatenaceae bacterium | reverse complement strand
CGACCGTGGGCTCTGTAACCACGGAGCGACCGTCGGCGTAGAGCCGTACCTGCATAATCTGCATGCGCTGCGTGTTCCAGGGATCATCGCCGCGCTCGAAAAGTAGTGTGGCCTCATTACACCAGGTTGGCCACCAATCGTAACCATCGGTTACCGAAATGCGCGCCAGATTCGTGAGTGTCTGGCTAGGTGTCACACCCGCTAGATACAGAGAGTCACCTTCGTCTCCACGATCCGAGACAAATGCCAGTTGATCCAACCGCTCGATTAGCGTGCGCCCTGTCGGCGTTGCCGTTTCCAATATCGGCGCCGCTTCTTCGGCTAGAACTTCGCCGGCTGTCGGCGATATCTCAGGCGTCGCCGTGGCCTCGGTAGCAGCGAACGTCGCGGTGGCGTTTGCTGCCACCAATGTCGCGGCTACTGCGGTCGCCGTGCCCTGGGGCGCGTGGGCCTGAGAGGTTGCCGTAACGACAGCTTGAATGGCGTTCGCTTGAATAGAAACGGCGGTCGCCGACGCAGCCGCCTCGGCCAGGGCCAGCGACGATTCGTCCACTGTGTAAAGGCGCACCACGTCCTGTTCTGAGGTTGCCTGCGCAGCCGCACTGTCGAGGTTCTGTCGCGCCAACGCTCCCTCCGCCGTGACTGCCCTCAATTCGGCGCTTAAAGATTCAGCTTCGGCCAGGGCTTCTGCCGTCCTGGCGCGTTCTGTAATAAACATGGCGACGGCCACAATTAAGACGACGACAAAAATCGACGCCAGCAGCACCCATCGCTGATTGCGCCTCTCCAGCTGGGCCTGAATGATCGCTTTCTGTCGCTCAGTTTCAGCCCGTTCGCGCTGCTCGTCGGCCAGTTTCTGCGCCAGTCGCCACTTTTCCTCCTGCGCGGCGCGCTCCTGCCTGCGGCGCGTCCTTTCGTTTAGGCTGGCCTCGAGGAAGGCGCGATCCAGCGCCGTCAACTCGTCCTCGTGTTGCGCCGCCCATTCCTCCTCTTGAGCCAGTTCCTCGCCGCGCAACAGCAAATATCCCGCTCTCTCCTCGTTTTGCCAGCGCTCAGATTGTCGCTGCAAAAGCCTCAGGTTCGCCTTGAACCAGGTATGATTGTTCCTGCGGATGGGCTTTACAAGGCGATCGTGAGCCAGTTCGTACCAGGTCAAACCGGCGCGCTGGTCTGCCCGTAACAGATGGGCATCTTGCAGCCTGCGCATAACGTCGTTATCAAGGCCTGCAGTCTTACCGGAGCCCATGAGGACCGGAAGCCGCACGCCGTCCCGCGAGATGAGATTACTTTGCACCCATTGCCGAATGGCCCGTTCGCCGACTTCGGTGTCGGGCTCGTTCACCACCTCGCGAATACAATCGGCATAGTAGCCGGCAAGGGCCTGATCGACGTCGCCGAGGTCCCTCACATCGTCTACCGTTATCTCCGCTTTCGAGGCCGGTAGCCTCTTCCACAAACGCCTGCAAGTCACTTGTAATTGCACCGGCTCCACATACAGGCCCGGCCGTTCTACAATGGACCCATCCGCGTTCTGTACCTGAATCTGCCGCAGATCGTCGATAAGGTGTTCAACCGCCTGCGCTGTAAAGTCCACACCAAGTGCAGCTGCCGGTTCTCTAATAGCCTTACCTGCCGTCTCATGGCGCAGCAGGTCTAAGTGAAAGGTATGCGCCAATCGTGACGGGATTGCGCGCACGTAAGGTTCGAGCGCTCCCAGATAGTCCTCACGAATAACGAAAAGCGCCCACAACCGGGGATCGCGCAACGCCCGGCCCAGGTCCATGAAGAACGCCTGCTTGGCCTCTGCATCTGTAGGATCGAGGGTCAGAACTTGCTCAAACTGGTCGATTATTAACGCCAGCAGCTCCGGTTCCTCCTCATCCTCACGCTGTGACGCCAGATAGTCGGAAATAGACACGCCCAGAAAGTCGTCGTTTGGCCGCTCTTCCTGCTGCTCCTCAATGGTGAGCAAGAGACTTTGGCGATAACGGTTATAGCGCTCGTCCTCCTGCAGTTCCTCCGAAATGGGCTTGTTCAGGTGAGCAACCGGTAGAACGTGAAAGCCATCCGCCCGCAATTTCGGAATCAACCCGGCCTGTACCAGCGACGTCTTGCCCGCCCCCGACGGAGAGTGCAGCAAGACGATGCGCCGGGCAGTGAGCAGTTGAAAGAGTTGGCGAACCTCCCGCTCGCGGCCAAAGATCGGTTCTCCCTCCTCAAGGGCGCGGGGACCTACGTAGGGACAGGGGCGTCGCTTAATTTCGCTCATCGTGCTCGCCTCCCGTTTCTAGACGGCAGTTGAGATATGAGTTCTTTTACAAAGTCCTCAGTGCTGCCCCAAAAGAGATAAATATTCTCTTTACCCAAGTATGATTCCAGGTACCGGCGCGCGACCTCGGGGTTGGCAATGCCCTCCGGCTCGAGCTGCACGGCGACGTTGACAATGCCTTTTCTGTAGCGCAGCTCTCTGCTTTCGTTAGAGAGCAGGCTCTTCAACAGCACACGAAAATCCCAATCCTCCAGACGAAAGCCGAGGAAAAGCAAGGCGTTCCCCGTCAACGCCCCTTTCACCGACGGCGGTATCAGATCGTCATTCTCTGCAACACCGATAAGGTACTGAAAGTAATCGTCCTCAGTCAACACGACCGACGGCGTTTGATCCAGACGACCAAACAAATGGTAGACGAGGGGCCGTTTTGACGTCGGTTCGTCAAAATCGCCACTTACCGCACAGTAGCGTGGCTCGTTCTCCACGACATAGTCATTCCAGGGGCTGATCAGCGTCTGTGGTTCAGTTTCTCGCTCCTCCAGAGCGGACACCAGCAATTTGCTGTAGTTTGTCGTAATGTAGATCGGTAACTCCAGCTCGGCCATCAGCCGATAGGCGTCCCAGGGAACGCGCCGGCGCCGTTCGCTGCCAATGTGGTTAATGAGCTCGTCGAGCGAGGCGTCGGCTTCTAGCAATTCATCCGGCAATTCGTCGCCGTGGTTTCTCTGGAGCTCCTTGCGCATGTACGATTCAAGCTCCCTGATTGGAAAATCGGGAAACTGCTCGACGGCGAGATACTGGCTGATTTGGGGCAGTGAATCGTGCTCATACTCATACATTGGGTAGTCGTACTCACTGGCCCATTTTCGTGCGATGTCACGCAAGGAACCGAGAAGTGGTTCGAAGAGACCCGAGCCAAGGACGGGCGTGATGCTCTTGCGTTCGATCAGTTGGCGCAGGGCGGGCCACTTGCGGAATGCGCCGGAGTCCGTGAAACCAGACCAGATTTTGCCCTGTTCCAGGCGCATGAAGAGGACGGGCATCCAGAAATCCGGATGATCGCGCACCCGCCCACGGGCCACCGCCGCGGCGCGGTCGATGACGCCGTGCTCGCGTACCTGCGAGAAGAAGGCGCTCATGAACGCCGTGGCCGTATCCATGCTCACAGTTCCTTGCATGGCAAGGACCGCCGGAACGCCCGCCACCGTCAGGCGTGGTCCAACCGCCGTCAGCGCCTCTCCCTCGCCACTGCCGGCGCTCAGGCAGGAAGCGAGCACAATGAGATTCGGCCTATCGTCGCCAAGCTGCTGCATGGCGCTTACAAACGCTTCGCCGGACACACGCGCTACCTCGCCGTTTTCATCTTCCAGCCACAACCACGATTGCCCGCCGCTCATCGTCCCGTGACACACAAGGTAAAGGATGTCATACTCTCCTGCACCCAATTCCTCGAGAAGGTTTTCCAATGAGGCGCGCCGCTGCTTTTCTAATTGCGGCAACCGGGCGTTGGTCGTTTGCCCCAGGGGCTCCCTGGCAATGGCCATCTCTTTCTCCACGTCGATGGACGCCAGCGAAGGATACTGGTCCAGATTGGAGGGATTGGCCACCATGATCAGCGCGCTGAGGTCATTCTTTAATCCCAGCTTTACGGGCCGAAAATCGGTCGTCAGCGCATACCGCGACAGCAAGAGATTTTCATTGGCGCAAAGGTAAGATCCGTCTCGCGGATCGTGCAGGGTTTCCCATCGTACCTGGTGCAGCTCGGGCGCGTTGCCGTCAATGAGCAACCGCATGCGCAGCGGAACGCCCAGTCCTTCTGCGCTGGCGCGCGCCGCGTCGAACGCGTTGCGTACATCAGGCTCGCCAAACAGGCCGCCGGTCAGCGCTTCGCCATACTTTTCCGGTTCCAATTGCAGCTCGCTCAGCGCCTCAAGGTCCACCTTCGCCACGCCACCGCCCGGCCGTGTCTCTGCAGCGCTGTTGGGGGCCTGGTAACGAAACTGCACGGCATATTGCCCCTTCTCCTCGCGTCGCAATTCAACTTCCAGGTTCGCGTATTTTCCCATCTCTTAATCTCTTACCGCCTTGCATTACTATGGGGGCGTATCGCGATACGCCCCTATAATTCGCTCTTAGACAACCACCACATGCTCGCGCACGAACGGTTCGCGCGCGCCTCGCTCGTGAATCTCGGAAATAGCGCTCCACGCCGGCGAGTTCGGATCCTGGTGGCCCCGTTCCCAGCCCACCAGGCCAAAATTGCGGGCATAAAAGTATTTCTCTTTCGGCGTGTGATCGTTGGGCCCCTTCACCCAATGTACCTCCAGTACGTCGTCCAGCTCCACGCCCGTACGGAACGTGTGCCTCTCGTGGCGCGCCGCCACCCTGATCGTGTCGCTGACCACGCCGCTGTTCGCCTGCGAGGGGCTACCGTCGGCCTTCTTGTAAAACTGCACCTGTCGCGATTGGGTGTACACTTCATCCAGCGCCATATGCCGTCGCAGCCAACGGCTGCCGCGTTGCCGGTCGTGGTCCTTCAACCGATAGTAACGCCCGCCGCCCGGCGACGTGTCGACATCGCGGTAGATGAAATCGTTATCATAGAAAAACTGTTCCCACTGCGCGTTTTTCACCTGGTAGAAAGTCAGCCCTTCTTCCTGCGTCTGGAACCGTTCCTGCCCACCCTGCGCGTTCTTCACTTC
>CAYSMQ010000021.1:0-18057 GCA_964432035.1 uncultured Ardenticatenaceae bacterium | reverse complement strand
CCCTGCAGCAGGTTACCCATCGGCGGCCTGATGTCGTTAAACAACGGCTCCAGAAAAGGCCAGGGGTTCATGTACCCGCCGGGCCAGCCGGGAATGGTGAACCCCTCTTTCTTCAACGTCAGGTGCAGGTGCGGGCCGCTGGACTCGCCCGTGTTGCCGCTGTGCGCCAGGATCTGCCCCGCCGCCACCTGCTGCCCCACGGCAACCGCAATGTCCGGCCCGGCGTGCGCGTATAACGTCGAATACCCGTTGCCGTGGTCCACGACGACGTGCCAGCCGTAGGGCGACGCCTTGCCATCGTGTCTGCGGTCGGACACGCGCGTCACGGTGCCCGGCGCCACGCAGTAATAAGGCGTGCCAAAAGCGGCGTCCAGGTCGATGCCTTCATGGGCCGGTAGAAAACCACCCGAAATCTCCTGGTAACGCTCCGGATCCTCGCCAAAGTGCTGGTTGACGCGTTTGGAATTGGTGGGCCAGATGGAAAAGCTGAACGCGCCAGAAGGCGCCGCGCCCGCCGCCGGATTGTGGGTCGACAGGTACTGGCTGCTGGCGTAGCCGATCTGCCCGTCCACGCGCAGCAGGTCCCATGAGCCCTCTTCCAGGACCTGCACCTCCTTGCCCCACGGCATGTTGGTCAAGATCGCCGCGTCGGTCGAGGGGCCAGCGCGCAGGCGTAATCCAATCTCCGGCGTCACGTACTTGGTGGCGATGACCGCGCGCTCGCCGTCGCGGTCGTCTTCATCCTCGCCGGTCACGGTATCGCCAATGGCCCACGCCCGCAGTTGGTCCATCGACCCCTGGAAGTAGTTCAGGTCCAGGTCCACGCTGCCATGTCCCGCCAGCGAACCGCCGCGGCTCGTCCACTGGTGCACGGCATACGACGACCACGGCTCGGGAATCGCCACCTGGAACTGCGGCGAGGGCTTGATAGGCTCCTCCACATGCGTGTAGTGGGCCACCCACAGCGGATGCCGCGCCGCCCAGCCGACCGCCGGTCCGCCAAAGCCCCGCGCCGCGTTCCAGAACCAGGCCGCCGTATAGATCGTGATCGGCCGGCCATATGGATCCAGACGCTGGAACTCGTCCACAAAGCGCTTAACGTGCTCGGCCGTCAGGCTCGCGTCCTCAATATCCACGACGGCGCCCAACTCCGCGTCAGGCTTGAGCAGCGAGACAAAGCGCCGCGCCTGTCCCTCCGGCGAGCGCGCCGCTTCGTCGCCAATCGACGCTTGCGCAGGGCCGTACAGATAGTAGTAAATGCCGCGCAGCATGCCCACGCGACCGGCCTGCGCGTAATTGTGCTCGAAGTTCTCATCCTTCTCGTTCTTGCCGCTGGCGGCGCGTATGAAACAGAAGCGCACGCCCGCCGCAGCCGCTCGCTCGAAGTTCACCGTGAAGCCTTGCGCGTAGGACACATCCATGCCCAAAACGCGTTCGGGCGCTTGCACCCGCGTCAGGTCGAAGGCCACCGCCTCGGCAATTTCGCGAAGCGAGCCCTCGGTTGCCGGGACCTCGCCCGGCTCGGGACCCAGGAGAACGATTTCCAGCCGGCCTACGCCATCGCCCAGCGCCGTCTCGTACTGTTCCGTCACCCACTGCCCGTTGTGCCGCCGCGTCACCTCCAGGCGCACGGCGCCGGCGCCCACACCGGCAGGCAAATGAATCGTCTGTCTACCAATTTCGCTTTCGTTAGAGAAGTCGGGATTATTCGTCATCGTGACCTCGCAAATGAATATCGTTGCTCGCCCGACCGTTGACACCACTTTGAACGCAGCGACGGCGCATTTTTACGGCGCCGCGACGTTTTTTGGCGATTGTGCTGGGAGGCTGTTTCCTGTTTGGACCGCTAACGCGATCGCGCCTCGCGCACCGTTTTCAGTAATGAAGCAAGGAGCCCGTTACGGTACTCGATTGCCGCCTGCACGTTGCGCATGTGTATCTCCAGCAGCTCCGCGTCGCGCTGCAAAACGCCGCTCTCGCTGCGCGTCATGGGAATGGTCAGCTTCGTGTCGCCGCCCAGCGTAATCACAGTCTTGGACAGCGGTCGCGCGTCGTCCCAGCTCACGGCGCCATCGTCGCCGACCTCCACCCACTCCGTCTCTACCACCAGTTCGCTGGCATCTTCCAGCGCGTTCGCCAGCTTTTGCGCCGCCGAGCGTACCGTTGTTTCCAAATCTGTGGCCATGTCGTCCTCCTATTCAATGAAATCGGATGTCTCAGTTCTCAAATGCCGGTAACAGATACGCCGCTAAGACACACGTAACCGCCGGTACTCCTCCAGAATATCCGTCACAAAACGCCACACCGCGGGCAAGGCCACCAGCGCGCCGGCGCCCGACGGCAGCAACAGCGCCAGCTTTGCCGCGCCGGCCCCCGTCAGCAGCGCAATGCGTAGCCAGCTACGAAACGTCGCCAGCGCCAGTCGCACGGCTTCGCGGTGCACAGCTGCATCTGCGCCCGCCGTCCCTTTGGCGCCCGCCGTCCCTTTGGCCCACGCCGTGTTGGCGTCGCTCGTCCAGCCGACGCCGGTTACGCCTAATAGTTGGCCGCGGGCGCGGCTGCGCACCACCACCGGTTGGCCAACAAGAGCCTGTACCTGCCGCGCAAACGCAGCGGCCCGCTCGGCCGCCTGCGCCAACTCCCGGCGCAATTCGCTCACAAAAAAGGCCTCCGTCTGCAGCGCCAGCGCGCTCGCCAGGCGCCGTTCCGGCTCAGGCAGCGCCGCCCGCGTGGCCTCGAAAGAAATCGCTTGCCCAAATCCTTGTTCCAGGAAGCGTTGCAGGCGCGCGTCGGCTGCCTCCGTGGCGCGCCCCGCCCGCGCCACACGCGCCGCCGCATCATCTAGCAGCCCCTTTTGTGCCGGACCGCCATCCTCCGCTACAGTCACTTCCCATACCGCGCCTCGTTCGGCGCCCGGCGCCGCCTGCCACAGGCCCAGCACGTCCGGTGCCAGAACATCGCCACCCAGGTAAACGCGCAAATCCACGCTCGTGTCCACGGCTAGCCTCGCTGCACCGGGCTCAACAACGACGTCAGCGCCTCGGCGGCAATCTTTACCATCTGCGCCCTATTCGCCTGCGCCTCGTTCACCATCTGCGTGTGGATGGCCCACAAACTCTCGTCCAGCGCGTCCGCCTGTCGCGGCACGACCACCTTCATGTCGCCGTCCAGGCTCACGCGCGTCGTGGCGCGGCGCGTTGCGCCTGACGCGGCCGGGTCGGCGGCGTCGACGTCCGCCAGGTCGTCGCTGACGTACGTCTCTACCGTCAAACTGGTCACATTCTTGCTGAAAGTCGACAGTTCCGCCGCCAGCGCGCCCAGCGCATC
Organism: uncultured Ardenticatenaceae bacterium; assembly: GCA_964432035.1. Classification (GTDB taxonomy): domain Bacteria; phylum Chloroflexota; class Anaerolineae; order Promineifilales; family Promineifilaceae; genus JAAYYY01. The sequence goes on along the minus strand of CAYSMQ010000021.1, from coordinate 14,730 downwards.
GCCCAAGGAGCGCGCCACCTCCTGCACCTTTTCCCGTGTCTCGCCCAGACCGAAGGCCACAGCTTCCTCTTCCGTATAGGCGCCGATCATGGCCAGGCCGTCCAATACAGTAAAAACCTGACCGGGCGCCGCCGCGTGGCCGAAATCAAGCCTGGGCTGTGCGTCCGGCGCCGGGCCCTGCCCCCCGGTTTCCGGCTTCTGCGACGCGCTCAGTTCCACCGTCACCGTGGCCCGTTCCAGCGCCGGCCTGCGCTCGTCGTCGCCGTCCTCAAACACCGGCAGGCGCACGGCGGGGTCGCCGATGATGGCATAGCCGCGGGCGTCGTTGTTCGCCGTCCACATGCCCGCCATTTCATAGGGGTCCGCCTGTTTGCCAAATTCAATCTCTTCCAGCTCGTCGTTGAGCACCGTAGCCAATTCGGCGTAGCGCTCGTTGAAATATTCCACCGCCGAGCCCAAAGGATATCCCCTTAGAAGGCGCTCCATGGTGCTCTCGAAAACCGTCGTTTGCGCGCCCGCGCCGGGCCACAGGAAAGAGTAGCCCCAGGCGCGCTCCACGTGGCCCACGGCAGCCAGCGCCCCGCCGCGCGGATGAGACAGCATGGCGCACGGCAGCCGCGCCAGGAAAGCGTGTGGCGCGATGGCCGTCCGCTGCCCGGCAAAGGCCTGCTTGGCAAACGCGTCGTGCAGCGGCGTGCCGCCGCCATAACAGGCGAAAAAGAAAGCAATAAGACCCGCCAGGTTGCCCGATCCGTCCAGGTCGTCGCCGGCAAAGTAGAACTCCTGCGGAACAGGCTCCTGCCACGCTTGCGGGCCGGGCCAATCCTGGCACAAGAGCGCGCCCTGGTGCGGCAACTGTCGCGGGCTGCCCCGGTCAAAGCCCATGCCGTGGCTGGCGCTGAACAGCACGGCGGGCGTTTCCTCCCCGCCCAACAGCTGTGCAAGCCGCGCCTTGGTCGCCGCCTCGCGCAATATCGTGTCAATCTGCCAGTCGGGCATCTGTTCCTGCACGTGGGTCGCCAGCGGTTCCACCAGGTGCCGGGCGCTAAGCTGCGTGGCCTGGTCATCCTCGTTGGCTACGCCAAAAAAGGCCGCGCGACGCGGTAGCCGGATCTCCCCCTTCTCCGCGGCGACCACGCTGCGCGCGTAGTCCGCGTATTCCTGCGCCGTCTGGAAGTGAATGCGGCCCACGGCGTATTGCACGTCGAGCTGTGACTGGAAACGGTAGGGGATGGCCTCCGGGCTGCCAACGATCAACAGATAGTAGGGTACCCGCTGAGGATCGGCGGGCCCAGGCCCAGCGCCATGGCGGGCCAGAAAGTTACTTTTGCTCTCATCTGGTCGGTATCCCTCACTCCCGGCGTAGAGGCGGAAGTAATAGCCCGCCTGTTCACGGCGCAGGTCCAGTAGTGGCTCCAGCGCCTCTTCCAACGCCGGATCGGCGTCGTGGGCAAAGATGATACCCCAGCCCGAATCGGCAATGTCTTTGGCGTCGACGCCTTCCTTGAGACCCAGGTGGCGCGCCGTCAGCTGCTGGTAACGAAAGCGTAACTCCGAGAGGTTCTCCGGCGGCTCCTTTCCTTGAATGAAAGCAAATAAGCGCTCCGCCGACATCGGCGGCAGATCGTACTGTCCACGGTCGCCGTTGATCCCGTTGAAAACCAGGTGCGCCTGCTCGTTCGTTGGATCAGACATAGGCCAAATTCCTCCCGGCGCGCTTGCCGCCTGTCACTTTCCTTACCACGCTTCGGCTATCTAAACGCCTCAGAGGCGTCATTTTCGGGATGGTGTTGGTTATACGGAGCGAAAATTTACCGGATTTCAGTCACTGGCTTCTCACGACCTAGGTGTAGGGGCGGTTCGGGAACCGCCCGAGCGCATCGCGATGCGCCCCTACAACAATTGTGTCACGTATAAGGCGCACTCACACTATAGCAAAAATTGGATACGTAGTGAAGAGCCATCATTCCATACGGAAAAATCTGCGTGAATCCGCGTCCCCGTGCGACAGCACGGACATCCGCGGCAAAGGTGTCTAGTGTGCGCTTGCTCTGGTCCCATTGCGCGCCGCCGCAACTGACATATCATTGAGCCAACAATGAACGACTACACCTACCGCCCCCAGGAAGTCGACTATCTCGGCTTCCTCGAAGCGCAGCTGCGCGACCTGCAGGGCATCGACCGCCTGGCCTACGAGCTGATCCAGAACGCCGACGACGTGCAGGCCGCGGGAGATGCTGCGCCGCCCACGCGCCTGACCTTCGACGTCACGGACGAGGCCCTGGTGGTGCAAAACGACAGCGTTTTCCGGCCCGTCGACTTCCAACGCTTGCAAAGCATCGCCGGCGGCGGCAAACGCGAGGAGCCGCAGACCACGGGCGCGTTCGGCCTGGGCTTCATCGCCGTCTACCAGGTCACCGACACCCCCGAAATCTTCTCCAACAACCTGCACTGGGTCATCCGCCCCGAAGCGCCGCCCGAGCGGCGCATCCGCGAACAGCCCGCCGAAACGGAGGGCACGCGCTTCTTCCTGCCCTGGGCCTTCGACGCCGCCTCCCCCGTGCGCCGCGCCCTGCGCATGGAGGCCATCGCGCTGCAGCAACTGGACGACCTGGCGCGCCAACTAGGCGCCGCCATCGAGCCTGCCGCCCTTTTTCTCAAGCAGTTGCGCGTCCTTGAGGTGCGCCGCAACGGCGACCTCTTGCGCCGCGTAGCGCGTGACGAGGCCGGCGCAGGAGGCCTCATCTTGCGCCAGGCAAATGGCGAGGCCACGACCTGGCTCCTCTTCCAGGGCAACTTCGCCGACGACGCCGCGCGCCTGCGCCAAAAATACGGCCGTCAAATCGAAGAGAAACGGCACAGCGACGTCACGCTTGCCATTCCCATCGCCGGCCTACCGGCCCAGGGCCGCCTCTTCGCCGTGCTGCCCACCGACGCCGCCATGCCCCTGCCCGTGCACGTCAACGCCGACTTCTTTCCCACCAACGACCGCCGCCGCGTGCACTTCGACGGCGACTACCAGTCCCGTTGGAATGAGCAGGCCATCGCCTGCGCCGCGGAAGTTCTCTCCGCCAATCTGGAAAAGCTACGCGACGCGCTGCAGCCCGCCGGTCTGTGGCGCTTGCTGCAGGGAGCGCTGGAGACGGAACAAGCCGCCGCTCGCGGGGAATTGCCCGCCGTCTTCGGCGCATTCTGGCAAACGCTGGCGCCCCGGCTCCAGGAGCTGGCCGTTGTCTATACGAATCAGGACCAATGGGTCAGACCGGCGACCGCCCGCATCGTCAAAGACGCGCTGGCCTTCGACCTGCTCAACGCGCTGGGCATCGCCACCGTGCACCCCGACCTCAGCCCGCACCTGACCCTCATGCGCCGCCCGGACGTGGGCGTCCAAGACCTCTCCCTCGCCGACCTGCGCGCGGCCCTACATGCGCTGGACGTCGACGCCGGTACACCATTGGCCCTCGCCCCCGCTTTCTTGCGCAGCCTGGACGACTGGCGTGGTCTGTGGCGCCTATTCGACAGGTTGCTCGAGGATCTACCGCGACCCAACCAGCGGCAGCTCGTAGAGGACGACCTCTCGCATCTGCCGCTGGCCCTCGACGACATGATGACGCTCGCACCCTTGCACCGCGTCTATCGCGGCGACGACGAGGCCAAAGCGCTCTTCCCCGACGTGGCCTGGCTGAACGAGGCGCTGGACCGCGAGGCCTTCCCGGCCCGTTTCGTGCCCCAGTTCGGCGCGCGGCAGGCGGTGGAACGTTTGCAGGAAATGGGACAGGAGCAGCTGGAGCACGCCTGGCGTATGGGCCGTTTAGATATTCCGCGTCTGTTTCGCTGGTTCGAAGGGCGTCAAATCGAGATTTTCGCCGACGATCCGGCCCTGCAGCAAGAAATCGCCAGGCTGCCGCTGGCGCCCATCGCCGGCGAACTGCGCCCCTTGCAACACCTCTACATCCCGGGCGGCTTTGAGGACCCCTTGCAGCTGGCGGGCGTCGTGGATCTGGAAAGCGTGGGCGGTCGCCGCCAATTCCTGCAGGACCTGGGTCTGCAACAGCTTGATTTCGACAGTTACGTGCACAGCTCGCTGCCACGAGTTCTTGGCAGCGAGCCGGATCTGCCGTCGGACGCCCGCCACCGGCTGCTGACCCTGTTGGCGCAACGCCTGGGCCAGATTCGCGACGACGACGAGGTGCACGAGACCCTGCGCCGGCTGCCGCTCATCCCCTGCATGGACGGCGAGTTCCGCCCCGCGCCAGAGGTCTACGCGTCGCGCGAGGCAGCGGCCCTCGTCGGTCCCCGCGCGCACATCGCCGAGCCGCCAGAAAGCGAGGCGCGGGCAGCCCTTTACCGCTGGTTGGACGTACGCCGCGAACCCACAGCCGCCGACCTCGTGCAGACGATTCTCACTATCGCCCGCGAGCAGATAGACTCGCGTGAGCCGCTGGCGCCGACGGCGCTGGACCGCCTGCTGCAATGCTGGCAGCGGCTGCAGGACGACTTCGAGCGCCAGCGGCTGCCCGACGAGTTGTTGGAAAAGCTGCGCGCCGGGCGCACGCTGCCCAACCGCTTGCGTGTCATGAGCGCACCGCGCCACCTGCTTTTTCTTGACGACGAAGACCTTGCCACCCGCTTCCGCTCGCAGGAAGAGGACGGCGCCAACCTCGACCGCTATCTGTTGCTTCTCGAAGAGCAACTTCCATCGCTCATGGCAGCCGCCGGCGTACGTCGTTTCTCCGCTGCTGTGGAACTGCAGGTCGCCGCGCCAGAGCAGGCAGAGGATGCCACAACCATCGCCCAACGATTGCAGGATCGGCTGCCTCTCATCGCCCGCCTGCTGCAGGCGCACGAGGGTCACGAGCAGAATGGAGACGATCCGCTGCGCCTATTGCGCCAGTGTCAAATCCTGCAGATTCCGGACCTGCAGTTGCGCTACCGTCTACAGCTTGGCCCCGAAAGCATAGAAACGGCGCCCGAACGCCAGGCAGCTGCTTTCGTCGCGCGGGAAAAGACACTGTATGTCGAGGCAAACGAGCAACCGGCTCCCTGGCCCGCCATTGCCCGCGAGCTGGCACAGGCGCTTGTCAACAGCGGCGTTGCGCGCGGCGCGGCGGGCCTGGCCCTGGGCATCCGCGAGGTGCTCGCCGCGCAGACGTTCGACGAGGCGGCCGCCACGCTGGATGAGCTGGGCTATCCATAAACCGTTACATTAAGCCACACCAACCCGACTAAAAAAGTATGAGCTTCCACTGGCAAACAGACGACGAGGCAGACGAAGCGCTTCATTCTGAGGAGAGCGGACCCCCCGGCAATCCCCGGCTGCGACGCGCCATGTGGATCCTGGGCGCCCTGGCCCTCATCGCCGTTGGCGCCTTCCTGGCATGGCGCACGGTGCAGCAGCGGGCCGAAGCGACCGAAGCGCTCGTGGAGGCCGACGTGCTATCCACGCACGAACTCGCCCGCCAGGCCGCCGGCGATGGGGACGAGGAGATTTACCTCAGCGTCACCGCCCAGGAAGACGACGCCTGGCGCGAGACGCAGCAGGCGCTGTTGCGCCAGGACCTTCTCTTTGCCGGCGCAGCGCAATACTATGATTTGACGCCCCAAAGCAGCGCCCCGCACAGGTCGGACGTCATTCTCGACGCCAATTTTAGCCAGGCCACGGTGCATTCGTATCAAAACTTCGTGCTTTCCAGGCCCGATGAGGTCGTCACCCTGCGCCAGGCGCAAAGCTACCGCCTGGCCGAAGGCGGCTGGCGCGTGGCCCCACCGCCCCGCGACTTCTGGTCCACGCAGATACTGCTGCACGGCAACGCGCTCAGCCTGCAATATCCGGAACGTGACGAAGCCGTGGCCCTGCGTCTCATGTCGCAGCTGGAGCGCCTGATACCAGAGATGTGCGCGCTGCCCGGCTTGCAGTGCCCGTCCGATATGCACATCACCGTGCGCCTATTGCCGGACCCCGCGACCCTGGTCGACGCCACAGGTCCTGAAGCCTACCTGAGCGGCGCAACCATGCGCGACGATATCGAAATCGAGCTGCCCGCTCCCTCACTTGTCGGGCAGCCGCTCGACAACCAGGCCCAAGCCATCGTCGTCCGCGCCTACGCCGCGCGAACCATCGCCCCGCTCATCAACAGCCTCTCAAACTACGAATGCTGCGCGCGCGGCCTGCTGGCCCGCGCCATCGTCGAGCGCCAGCTCTACCACCTGGGCCTGCGCCCCTGGCCCCTCTCGGCGGACGATTACGAAGCGCTCATGGAGGAGGGCATGACGCTGGGTAACGCGCTGGTCTTGCAGGCGCGAGAGGCCACGACGCCGCTGCCCGAGACCTGGCGCCAGATGCTGTCCCTGGTCGAGTTCCTGGAAGCGTCGCTGCCCTCGGAGGAGCTGCTTTCCTACATGGGCGCCAGTTTTGATTACTGGCTCTTGAGAGCCAGGGAGCCCGGCGATTTTGTCGTACAGTGGACCGAATTCGTCTACGCTCGCTCGCGCTCGGCGCAGCTGGCAGCAGACCTCGATCCCTTGCCAGCCGGAACCGTTCAACTGACCTGTTTCGAGAGCGGCGCCGTCGCCGTGCAGGAGTACGTCTTGCAGGGCGCCGGCTGGCAGCACGGCCTGACCCACGCCACGCCAGAAGGCTGGCAGGTTGAGGCCGTCTTCTCCCTTCCCGCCGATTACGGCCACGTCATCAAAGAATCACAACGTGACGATGGTGGCCAGCGCGTGGCCCGCTACGTGTGGCGCTACACCGGCGGCTCGAACGTCCTCTTCCAGACGACAGGCGACGACGAGGGGGTGCGCCTGTTTTCGCAGTACGACGGCAGCGCCCCTCACTGGCGCTACACGGTGCTCAGTCCCGACCACACGGCCCTCCGCACGTCCTTGGAGCAGGAGTGGTGGCAGTTAGATCTCACCGTCTGCGACGGCGGCGATTGCGAAGGTCAGGAACATGTCGCGCGTCCGCGCTGGTCGCCAGACGGCGCGCAGCTACTGCTGGAAGTGCGACCAGAGACACGAGCCTGGGGCCGGGACGATCTGACCCTCTTCCGCGCCGGCAATCGCGGCGAAAAGGCCGTGGAGGTCGGCCGCGGCTTCGCGCCCACCTGGCTGGGTGTCTCCAATTACGCCTTTCTACGCGCGGCGCAGGCCGAATCTGGGCATGAGCTGCTGGTTGCCGCCACGCGCGACGACAATCCGCACGTCGTAGCCACGAGCGCCGACTTTGTGGCCTTGTTGGAGGAAGAGCTTCCTGGAGCACAGGCGTTGCAACTGGAGCGGCTGCAAGTCTCTCCACGTGACCAACGCCTCATCCTTGTTCAGGCCACACACCCGTCGCCCATCACCGACGTTGAGTCCGATAGTTTCCTCTTCGCCGCCCGCCTCTCGCCCGACATGCAGGCGCTCGAGCGCATCGACCTTCTCTTTCACAGCGATGGCGACCTCGACTTTCGCCTCTCGCCCAACGGGCGCTGGGTCGCCGTTAGCGAAGAGAACCAATGGACCGTCGTCGATTTGCAGTCGGGCGCCCGGCAGACGTTGGGCGCGCCCGGCGCGCCTGCCTGGTCGCCGGACGGCGAGTGGCTGGCGCAATCGCGCGATTACCACATCATGCTGCACGCGCCGGCCCTCGATTACAAACGGCCCATCGTGCACGAGCTGGGCGATTGCCCCTTCAGTAGCTTGCAGTGGCAGTCACGGTAAAATGGAAGCGTGACTAGCAACGAGACCGACATCGGCCTGCTCAACGAAAAGCCGCTGCACGCCGCGCTGAAAGAATGGTACGCGCAGCAAGGCGACGCCTTCGAGGTAGACGTCGACGGCTACGTCATCGACGTAGTCTGCGGCGACCTGCTGGTGGAAATCCAGACCGGCTCCTGCTCGCCGCTCAAGGACAAGCTGCGCAGCCTGGTCGCGCAACACCCCACGCGCCTGGTCATCCCCATCGCCCGCGAAAAGTGGCTCGTCAAACTGCCCAAAGAGCCGGACGGCAAGACGCGCCGCCGCAAGTCGCCTAAGAAAGGGCGCGCGGCCGACCTGTTCGGCGAACTGGTCAGCTTTCCCGACCTCATGTGCCAGGAGAACTTCTCGCTGGAAGTGTTGCTCATCCAGGAAGAGGAAGTGCGCAGCCACCAACCCGGTCGCCGCTGGCGCCGGCGCGGCTGGGTCACCGAAGAGCGCCGCCTGCTCACCGTGCTCGACCGCCGCCTCTTCAGCGGTCCTCAGGATCTGCTACTGTTGATAGACGGCGACCTCCCCACACAATTCACCACCGCCGACCTCGCCAAAGCGATGAACACCCCCCGCCGCGTGGCCCAACAAGCCGCCTACTGCCTGCGCCACATGAACGCCATCACCAAAATCGGCAAACGCGGCAACGCTTACCTCTACCGCATGTGACCGTGAGGTGCCTGGCACTTTCGAAAGTGCCAGGCACCTAATCCCACCCCACCTCCAACAAATACATCACCATCACGTCATCCTCGCCCAACGTCAGATGATAAGCGTCAGACAACTGCTCCACGCGCCCGATTTGCTCCATATTTTCATAAAAGACGTCGCTGAAATGAAAGAAGCTGAAATCCACCACCCTGGCCTTGAGGCCGGCCTCCGCCAGCAGCTCCTCCGTGCGCATCTGGCCCAGGATAGAAATCTGCATGACGTAGGCCACGCCGTCGCGCGTTAGCAGCTGCGGCAACAGCGAAATAAGGTGGTCCAGTAAATTGCGCCCCCAAAAGTCAACCGGCCGGTGCCCCGTCGTCTCCCCGCGCGGATCGACGGGCATCTGGTACAGGCTGGCCACAATGACCTCGTAGGTCTCTTCAGGAATAAAACTGTAGAGGTCCACCACGTCGCCGCTGACGCGGTCGGAGACGCCGTTGCGAAAAGCGTTAGCCAGCGTGTTGCCGATGGCCTCCTGCTGGATATCAATGGCGTGCACCTGGCTGGCGCCGTTGAGCGCCAATTGCGACGTCAGAATGCCCGACCCGCAACCCACATCCAGGCAGCGCTTGCCCCGACCTACACCGGTGTTAAACAGGTACTTCCACACCAGGAAGCTGCCTTGCGTAGGGCGGAAGACGCCGGGGTCTACCACGATTTCGGGAAAATCCAGCGGGTACAGGTCGCGCCCGCGCTCGTCGGTCCATGCCTCCACCGCCGTGCTCCGGGGCTCGGTCAGCGGCGTGGAGACCGGGTGCCTGGTGACGGCCTCGCCGCGGCCCGGTTTCGTGCCTTCCAACGCCTTGCCCACGGCGGCGATGTGCTCCGGCGTCACGCCGCAACAGCCGCCGATAATCTGCGCGCCCTCTTGGCGCCACTGCAGGGCCAGCTCGGCATATTCATCGGGCCCCACCTCGTCGTCAAAGCGCCAACCCGGATCCAGATAACGGCCCAGGTTGGGATAGACGCCCAGCGGCATGTCGGTGAAGTCGCGCAGCCAGGAGACCATGCCCGGCACGTGGTCCACGGGCAGGCAGTTAATCAGCAACGCCTGCGCGCCCATCTCTTCCAACTTATGCGCGGCGCGTCCAAACAGGTCCCCTTCCGGCCCGCCCCAATGCTGCCCGTAGACGCCGCACACGCCGTGCAAGCAGCGCCGGTAGCTGAGCCACACGGGAATGCCGGTTTCCAGCATGACTTCCACGGCAGGAAAAGTGAGATCCTCGCCGATCATGGACAGCGTCTCCATCAGAATCAGGTCCGGCGGATCATCCTTGAAGACGCGCGTCAAAAGCTCCAACGTGCCCTGCTTGTGCGGGCTGTCTATGTCGCCGCCGATGGTAAAGGCCACCGCCACGTCGCCCTCGCGATCTGCATCTTCCACCGCCTGGCGCGCGATGCGCAGGCCCATGCGCGCGATTTCCATCCAACGTCCCGAGCCGGCGAACTCGCCCGCGCCCGCGGCCTCCAGCTCCGGCGCGCGTAAGATACCCCAGGTGTCGGTGGAAATCACGTCGCAACCCGCGCCCACAAAACGACGATGGACGCGCAAGACGGCCTGCGGCGCCTGGTAGAGCATCGCCGTACCCCACAACTCTTTGTCGTTCAGACGGTAGCCGCGCACCCCCAACCGCTGCAACTCCGTTGACGTGCCCCCGTCAAGAATCACGCAGCGGTCGCGAGCGATCAGCCGCTCGATGCGCTCGTAGGCGTCAGAAACCAGGACCTGCATGGTTACCTCCCGTCTTCGCTTTCACACAGGGCCCATTCTAACACAAAGAGACCGGACAGGTTCCGCAAAACAAAAAGACCTGACAGGTTTTGGAAACCTGTCAGGTCTTCTACGCAGTTAGTTTCGCGCTATCAGATTACTTTGGCCACGGCCCCTGGATGACCGTGTCCACCACGTGAATCACGCCGTTAGAAGCGGTGATGTCGGGGATGATGACCTTGGCGTCGTCGTTGACGTACAGGTCGCCGGCGAAGACCTTCAGGCCCGCCTGCTGCCCGTTGGCCATGGTGATGTCGCCCGTGGAAGCCTTGGCTTCATACGAACTCACCGGCGAGGTCAGCACGTGGTACAGAAGAACGTTCGTCAACTCCGCCGGGCTGAATGCATCGGCAATGTTGTCGGCGTTCAGGCCCAACTTGGCAAAGGCGCTATCCGTGGGGGCGAAAACGGTCCAGGAACCGCTCGACAGTTCGTCGGCCAGTCCCGCCGCCTGCACGGCCGCTACCAGCGTGTCAAAGCGACCGTCGTTGACGGCGATATCCACGATGGTGTTACCCATGGGCGCTGCGGGCGCTGCCGGCATCTCCTCGCCCTCGGTGCGCGGCCATGGGCCCAGAATGACGCTGTCCACGACGTGGATGACGCCGTTAGAGGCATTGATGTCGGGAATGATGACCTTGGCGTCGTCGTTGACGTACAGCGAGCCGTCAAAGACCTTCAGGCCTGCATCTTCGCCGTTGCCCATGGTGATGTCGCCTGTGGAGGCCTTGGCCTCAAAGGAGCTCACCGGCGTGGGCAGCACATGGTATAGAAGAATGTCTGTCAGCTCCGCCTGGCTGAACGAATCGGCAATGTTGTCCTCGTTCAATCCCAGCTTGGCGAAGGCGCTATCTGTGGGCGCAAAAACGGTCCACGATCCGCCCGAAAGCGCGTCAACCAGCCCCGCCGCCTGTACCGCCGCCACCAGCGTGTCGAAGCGACCGTCGTTGACTGCGATCTCCACAATCGTGTCGCCCTGTGACGCGCCGGCGCTATCCTGCGCCGTGTCCGCCGCCGCAGCAAACGGCACGGCAACCATTAACATCAAAACCACTACCGTTACAACCTTCAAAAACCTGTTCATCTTTACCATTCTCCATTTGTTGTAAAGTTTTTGTATAACTAATGTACAGGTATTATGAAGCATAATTCTCCCGTTGTCAAGTAGTTGGCCAAAATGGTGAGATTGCGTGCGACTTTCTGCTTTGCTCAGCTGGATACAGCGCTCGTCAAGCACTCATGTGCGCGCTCCCCACACACGAGTGTGCTAAATTGGAGACGTAAGATGTGGCAACAGTCCGACAGGCTGCAGTATAAAGGAGACGTCCTGGAATACCGTCTACCGGACGGAGGTCGGGCAGCGAGAAAAATATGGAGACAAGATAATGGAAGGAAACGCGGAAAAGGGAGATGGACGGCGCGGGAACCGCTTGCGGATCGCCGCCTGGCTCGGCGCAGGGCTCATCCTGCTGCTGCCTCTAATTGCCATGCAGTTTAGCGCTGAAGTGAACTGGAATGTGACCGACTTCGCTTTCGCCGGCGCCCTCCTAATCGGCGTTGGCGTCACCTTTGAGCTGGCGCTGAGAATGACAGGCGACGCCACGTATCGGGCCGCCGCCGCCATTGCGCTCGCGGCATCATTGGCGCTTGTCTGGCTCGGCGCCGGCGTTGGCATCATCGGGCCCGATGGCGACCCCACCAACCTGATGTACGTCGGCGTGCTCGCCGTGGGACTCATCGGCGCCGTCCTCGCGCGCTTCCGACCGGCTGGAATGGCACTCGCCTTGCTCGCTACGGCGCTCGCTCAGGTGGTAGTCGCCGCCATCGCCTTGGCCGCGGGCTGGGGCACGACGACGCCCAACTGGCCGCTGGATATCCTGGGACTAACCGGCCTCTTCGCCGCCCTCTGGCTCGCATCAGCCTACCTGTTCCGCAAAGCAGCCCGTTAGGCGGCCGACCGCCCTCCTGGCTACGTTCGGTAGCCGTCTGCGATCTGCCGTCTCATCACCACATCCCGCTGCCGCTCCTCGCCCAGCATAAAAACCTGCTCGCCCACTTCCTCAAAGCCCCACTTGCGATAGAAAGCGATAGCACGCTCGTTGCGCTCCCAGACGCCTAACCACATCATCCCGAACCCCCGCTCCTCGGCCAGGTCCAGGCAGGCGCGCATCAGCGCCGAGCCCACGCCGCGCCCGATCCACGCCCTGCGCGCATAAATGCGCCCCAGCTCCATCGACTTACCGCCGGCAACCTGCGGAGGCAGCCCCTCAGGCGCTGCCTCCCATTCCCGCAACAGGGCATAAGCCACCGCCTGCCCTTCACTTTCGGCGATAAGCACAATCACCGCCTCATCCGCCATCTCCGCCGCCTGCTGCTCCTGGCCAAACGTCTCCGCCACAAAAGCCGCCAGCAACCCCTCCTCAATATCCTCCACGTAAGCATCAAAGAACGTCTCCGCCCCCATCTGCGCCAACAACCCCACATCCGCCTCGGTCCCTCGTCGCATAACAATCTCTGCCATCTTTCAGCCTCCTCTGGTCCAATCTCCAATCTCTAATCGCCAATCTCCAGTCATTAGTCCCCAGCCCCCCTTTCAACTCCCCCAAATCATGCTATACTTCCCCCACCACCGTCAACCATCCACTTACACATCCATGATTGAAACCTTCACCTTCCTCCCGCTTGAACGCGTGCACTACGGGCCGGGCAGTGTTGCCAAGCTGCCGCTCGAGGTGGAACGTCTGAACGCGTCGCGCGTGCTCATTATCAGCGGGCGCACGGTAGCCGAGGAAACGCCCCTCGTAGAGCGCGCCGCGTCGCTACTGGGCCCCAAACATGCAGGAACCTTCGCCGGCGTGCGCCAGCACGTGCCGCAGAGTGACGTGGCGCGGGCAGTGCAACAGGCGCGGCAGCTGTCTCCCGACCTTCTCGTCAGCCTGGGCGGCGGCAGCGCCATCGACGGCGCCAAAGCGCTGGCCTTTGAGCTGGCAGGCGACGCCCACCCGCCGCCACACATCGCCATCCCCACCACCCTCTCCGCCGCCGAATTCTCGCACATCGCCGGCTTCACCGTCGAAGCGGACGACGGCCGCAGCAAGGACCGCCACCGCGCCGCCGGTCTCACGCCACGCGCCATCATCCTGGACGCGCAAATGACGGAGTTCACGCCCGACTGGCTGTGGGCCTCGTCCGGCATCCGCGCCCTGGACCACGCCGTAGAGACCCTTTACGCGCCCGGCGAGCATCCCGTCCAATCTGTGCTGGCCCTGGAAGCCATCCGCGAGCTGTTCGACTGCCTGCCGGCGTCGACCGGTCGCCCGCAGGATTACGAGACGCGCCAGCGTTGCCAGCTGGCGGCGTGGATGAGCCTCTTCGCGCCTGGGTCCATCCGCCTGGGACTCAGCCACACGCTGAGCAAAGCCTTCGGCACCACCTATGAAGTGCCCCACGGCATTACCTCTTGCATCACCTTGCCGCACACTATGCGCCATATGGCCACCACACACGCGCCGGCCCTGGCGCGCATGGCGCGGTCCCTGGGTGTGGCAAACGCGGAAACGCCCGATCACGAAGCCGCGCTCGCCGCGGCGGACGCCGTTTCAGACCTCATCGCGCGCCTGGAGCTTCCCGCCCGCTTGCGCGACGTAGACGTGCCGCGTCAGGACATTCCCGACATCGCCCGCGCCGCCGTGGGCGATGACGAGCGCCAGGCGGTCGCCGCGCGCATTCTGGAGGCAGCCTGGTGAGCAACGACCGCCATCGCATCAGCGGCCTATGGGCCCAGCAGCGCGGCCGCATCTACGCCCGCGACTTGGGCGCGGGCCGTCCGCCCAACGTTTCCGCGCCGGACCTCGCTGCCACATTCGGGGAGGCTGCGCCTGGCGATTCCCCGGCCCTGGCGCGGGCCATGGGCCAGGACCAGCACATGGAAATTCGCACCCTGTTGCGGCGCGACGACCGCCGCTGCTTCACGGGCTGGTTTGACGAGCGCATCGTCACCTACTGCTGGCTGTCTATGGAGCAAGAATACGTGGGTGAAATGGAGCGCGAGCTAAACTTGCTGGATGGAGAATCCTACATCTGGAACTGCGCTACGCTGCCCGACTACCGCCGCAATGGCCTCTACACGGCGCTTCTGGCCTTCATGCTGGCCCGCCTGAGCGAAGACGGTCATCGGCGTGTATGGATCGGCGCCGACCTGGAAAACGTGCCCTCGCATCGCGCCTTTCACACTGCCGGCTTTCTCCCCGCCGCCGATTTCACCTACCTTCGCCTCTGGCGCCTCTACACCTTCCTCACCCGTCCCCTACCCACCACACCCCCCAACCTCCTCTCCCACGCCCGCCGCCTCTTCCAACTAGACCACCTCCCCCGCGTCGGACCGTTGGCAATGGGAATCGTCAGATAACCGCCCGAGCGCGCTAAAGCGCCCACTACAAACCACTCCGCCTCAACCCCCAATCCCCCTCTTCCTTCTTCTTTCTTCCTTCTTCCTTCTTCCTTCTACCTCCTATGCACCC
>CAYSMQ010000020.1:0-23281 GCA_964432035.1 uncultured Ardenticatenaceae bacterium | reverse complement strand
CGACACATTGGCGGCTCTGGCGACATCGATGATTGTGACTGAACGCTTACTCTTAGACATAGCACTCGCTTCCGGAAAGGTTACCGGTAACGTTACCGATACGCAAATTGTTACATACACTGACAACTTTTGTCAAGAGGACTTTTCCCGGTTTTTGCTCATATCCTACCTGTCATCGCCAAGCGAGCCCCGCACATTTGCGAAAAGAGGTGAAAGTAGGGTGGGCACACTGCGGAGAGTAGGGTTATACCCCATTCACCTTTTCATGTATCTGTGTCACTATGGATCATATAGATAACAGATACACATTGCGACCATCAATGCACAGTCGCGACAGCCTTAAGTAACACAGGCAGACGCTAACCCAACATCGAGCAGTTGAGATTCAGAGGAAAAAGGAGAGAACGATGCGCGTTTTGATTGTCGACAAGCTTCGTCTATTCTGCCACACGTTGAAAGCGGTCTTACAAAAGGAATCCGACATCACAGTCGTTGGGTATGCAGCAAACGCGGAGGAGGCGCTTTTTCAGGCTCAGCATGCAGATCTCATACTGGTCAACGCAGCCATGGATGACGACGAGCGCTCGCTGCAACTCGTGCGACAGTTGATTAAGGATCATTCTTCGGTCAAAGTGTTAGTGCTAGGAGTTGGCGAAGACACCGACGCTATTTTGCGCTACGTTGAAGCTGGCGCCGCCGGCTACATTAGTCAGGACGATTCCGTCGAGCGCATGCTAGAAAAGGTGCGCGCCGCGCACGAAGACCAGGCCATGGTTTCACCGCGCGTTGCCGCCCAACTCATGAACAGATTGGCCGAACTGACTAACCTGCGCGGCACGATGTGGGCCACGCCTGACATCCAGATGCGGCGTTTCAATGAGTTGACCCCCCGCGAACAAGAGGTGTTGGGACTGCTGGGCAAAGGACTCACAAATCAGGAAATTGCCGAACAACTCTTCATCGAACACGGCACGGTAAAGAATCACGTGCATCGCATCCTCAAGAAGCTGAACGCCAGCAACCGGCACGAAGCAGCGGCTGCCTACATGCTGCGATTAAAGCAGCAACACGGCACAGCCGCCTTGGCAGCCTGATGCGCTAACGAGGCCTGGGCGAGTTAAGCGTCCATGCTTGCCATAATTCCCATTTCCCCCCTGCGTGAAGGGGCCGGACGGCTAGGATCCGGCCCCTTCTGGTTTTCTATGGTTCCTCTTCCCGGGCTACGTGCTCCGGTTCTGTTTCGATCACCTTATCTATGCAAAAACGCACGCGGTAGCTACCAAACTGAACTTCGTCCCCCTCCTTCAACGCGCGCGGCGCCAACCCCAGTCGCTCATGGTTTAGGAATGTGCCCTGTTGGCTTCCCTCGTCGTAAAGCCAATAGTTACCATCGCGCCACCGGATGCGCGCGTGTAAGGCTGACACCGAGCCGTGATCCAGGTGCACGCGAACCTGGCTCTTATCACGTCCAATGGTCACGTTGGAACCGGGTAATTGATAAGCCTCGCCGCCGCCAATCGACTCTAGATACGCATTCTCGTTAAGATCGCTCACCGCGGGTTCGGCATCGTTCGCCATACCATCGATTTCAGACGCCACAGGCGCTTCTCCATCCCGTGTACGCTGCCCCCGTTGCACAGCCCACACCAGGAAAATGACCAGCGCCACCCCCACCCCGGCCGGTACGAGATAGGGCGCAACCTCACCACGCGACGGCAACGGTGGGATTAGATCGCGCAACGCTTGCATTGGCGCTGGCGTCGCTGTCGGGATCGGCGAGGGAGCCGGCACCGGGCGCGCTATTTCAATGACGACAGTCCTGGCCTCACTTCGTGCCGTCATTCCAAGTGTGTCGGTCACCACCGCGCTCAAGTCATAGCGGCCTGCGTCAAGCGCTTCGATGTGCCACTCAAACTGTAGAAACTGGCCCTCACCGGCGCCAGCGCCGGCAGCAAAAGGCGCGTCTTGAGGCTCACCATTGGCCAGCAAACTGGCGCCCTGCAAGCTGCGCGGCAGACCATCCGGCCACGTCAGGTGCACCATGACCGGTTGCACCGATGGTTGTAACGTTTCCAAAGGGGTGTCCGGTTGCGTGCCGGCGCGTCGGATTGTCGTTTCCTCCACCTGCAACCGCACCTCCGGCGGAGCCAGGGCCAAGTCCAACGTCACCCCATCCCGCCGGTTCTCTAGCGTAACGGACAGCGAATGTTCGCCGCTACGCACAATGTTAGACGGGTAACGCACCTGCGATTGCACGCCATTGTCGGCAACCACTTGAAAGAGCTCGCTACTGTCCGAAGCGGCCGGCATATGTACAAAAAAGCCCCGCGTGGGCCTCGTCAACGCCGCCGCCGTTTCCACAGCACGCTCCGATGGCGCCTCGCCGCCGCCCAATAATAGTGCGAAAAGTGGCAGCTGCAGTCCTTGCGCCTGTTCAATCAGCGGCCTCAAGAGCGCTTCGGTTATCCCGGATGCGTCTGTGTATAGCACGATGGCCTGAAACCGCCCTTCGTCCTTTGTCTGTGCCGCCCGCTCGAGTGCCAGCGTCAACATTTCCTCGACGTTAGATTCTGGCAGCCGGCCAGGGTCATAAGGTTGCATGGCATCAATCAGGGCCGCCGGCGTTGTCACATCGTCCGCCAATACGCGCGGCGCCTCTTCTCCGGGCACGATCAGCGTCACGTGATCTCGTCCTGCCAGATCCATAAAACGTCCGGCGTAATTTAAGACGCTATCCTTTACCTTCTGCAATCGAGTCAGTCCGCCTTCATCATCCGCTTCCTGAATACGACTATTGGCGTCGACGACCAAGTAGAGATCGGTTCCCGCTGTGACGGACACGATCTCATAATCGGCAACCGGCGCGCCATTTTCTCGCACGCGTAGTTCTTGCAGCTCCCGCCGCGGCCTGCTCTGCCGATCGGTCACAATGAGGTTCATACCCACCGTTGGAAAGCTGCTGGTATCCACACCGGCGATCTCCAGCCGCGTTGCGGGCAACTCTTCCTGTGCAGCGACAGGCGGCCGCAATCCCGGTGTTTGCCATAGGCCCAGACTCACGGTGACAACAATGAAGACGCGTGCTACTAGACGGCGTATTTGGATGGGCGGCTGCATCCCTCACTCTCTGTTTACGTTCACACGACTGTTTGCTATTATACGTTCAGGCCGGATGGAAGCGTAATCAACCGCAGGCACAGGGTTTTCAATGGCAATATCAAAACATCGCAGCATAGGCGCCGGTGGCAATCTGATTAAGCTCTTCATCATCGTTATTTTCATAATTGGCGCCTTGCCGCTTGCACCGGCCTGGGCCCAAGATGATGAGCAGGGTGATCAAGAAGAGCAACCGGAGACACAGGGTCCCGCCGAGGCACGCGCCCGTCTCTTTATTACCGCAACCGACACGAGCACAGTGCCGCAGGTAACGCTGCGCGCCTACGGCATGGGCGTCGACGGGCGCCCTTTAGATCTGGCCGCCGAACGTCTGGCTGTGCGCCACGGTGGCGAGACAGCCGATGACGTCAGCGTCGGCGGCGCGGTCGACGTTGGCACCTTTACCATTTTTCTGCTCGATATCACGTCGGGCGTCGACGACCAGATTCCGGCAATCCAACAAACTATCGAACAATACGCCGCGCCGGCCTACATGCGCGAGCAAATGGATCAGGTTGCCATTTACCGCGTGGGTGCCGAGAACGCCAGCGAGGCGCTGGCGCCAACCGGCTTCTATAATAGTGTGCGCAATTTCTTTTCGGGCGGGCTGGAGCCACAAGATGGGCCCACGGCGCTAATCGACAGCATGGTCGGTCTCCTCAATGACATGGACAACATTCGGCCCGATTCGAGCCTCGCTCCGGCTGTCGTCGTCTTCAGCGACGGCACCGACGCCGTCAGCACACAATTCGAGGCAGAAGACGTGGCAGCCCGCGCCGTCGAGTTGGGCATTCCCGTGCACACCGTCTGGCTAGAGAACGCCGAACTGACCGTGGGCCAGGAGGCCGGAAGAAACTATTTGGCGCAGGTCGCTGCCGAAGCCTATGGCGTCGCGGGTCGCACAGATCAGCCAGACACCATCACGCCCATTTTGGAACGTATCAGCGCCTTCCGTTCGCAGCAGCTTGTCCGTTATACCCCTCCCAGCATTAGTCCCGACGCAGTAACCGTCGAACTCAGTTTGGTAAACGATCCACTTTCGCAGGATCAGGCTGAGGTGTCTATCAACGCCGCCTCGCCCACGGTCACGCTAACGGTGCCGCCAGATAGTCGCACGCTGCAACTGCCTGATCTCGACGAAGCCGTACGCCTCGCCCTCAGCGCACAGGTCGGCTGGCTCGATGGCCAGGAACGTGGCGTGCAGCAGGCGCGCCTGCTTGTTAACGGCCAGTTTGTCCAGGATGTACCGCCGCAAGAGTTGAATAATTTTACTGCCGAGGTAACAAACTTGACTTACGGCGACAATAGCCTGCAGCTCTCAGTTACTGACGACCAGGGTATCCAGGCCATGAGCCCAGAGGTCGTTTTCTCCGTCGTCGAAGGCGAACAGCAAATCCCCGAAGCGTTACAGCCGGCGCCCGCACTAGCGGGCCTCCTACTGCCCATATGCGCCGGATTGGCTGCGCTAGCTTTGCTCGGCGTTGCCGGCTTCTTTATGCTACGCGGCCGCTCGCTGCCCCGTTTCGGCCGGCGCGGGCGAGATGAAGAGGAGCGCGAGCCGATTTCCATCGAGGATGAAGGTGAATACGCACCCGAGACGCCTCGCGTGCCGCCGCCCATTGTGGAGGACGGGCCTGCACAGGCTTACCTGGAAGTGCTTGAAACCATGACACAGATGCCGGGGCACATTCCGCTGCAAAGCGACGAAATCCGTCTGGGACGCTCACCCGCGCTGGCAGATGTCGCTTTTGAGCAGGATATTACGGTCTCGCGACTACACGCCTCGATCCTGTGGGACGGGCACAACTACCGCATTTACGACGACGATAGCACCAGCGGCACCTGGGTAAATGATCAGGAAGTGCCCGACTATGGCGCCCAGCTCTTCGACGGCGATGACATTTTCTTGGGCAAGGTAAGGTTGCGCTTTCGCCAGCGCTAGTGTTCTGCTAATCCGATGATTGCAATTGCCATAGCGACGAAAAGAACACCAATGCTCCGTGCTTGCTACCTTCGACGCCTTGCTGAAACCAACTTAACGGAGCGCTAGCGCCTCCTATGGCACAAACGTTTCCAGCGCAAGACGGGTTGACGCCCACGCAACAGAAAGCCGTGCAAGGCGGCGGCTACCTGTACCTGCAGGGCCAGGCTGGCAGTGGTAAGTCCACTGCTCTGTTACACCGTTTGCAACGGCTGTTGCAGGAAGGCGAAAGCCCCTATGCCATCCTGATACTGGTTGCCGAAGCCAGCGATCGCCGTCGCTTCTTCCAATTTCTTGAATCCGCCGCGATAGAGGGACAGCGCGATCTACAAGTCACCACCTTCACCTATCTCGCGCGTGAGATGGTGCAGCAATTTTGGCCCCTTGTGGCCCGCCCCGCCGGCTTTGAGCGCCCTTTTCAGCGGCCTGTCTATATCCGCTACGATCTGGCCCAACTTCTCATGTGGCGCATTGTGCGCGACATGATGGCCGAAGGAGCCTTCGCCGACCTACCCCTGCGCCCACAGCAGATCGTCAGCCAGATTCTGGACACGATTAATCGCGCCGCTCTCAACCGGCTTTCTCTGGAAGAGGCAGAGCAACGCCACGTCCAGAGCTGGGCAGGCGAACCGGCCGACGCACGGCACCTGCGCGAGGCGGCGCAAGCCGCAAAAGCCTTTCGCGCCCATTGCCGGCGCAACAGCCTTCTGGACGTCTCACTCGCCGTCCGTGTTTTCGATACGCAACTGCTACAGCATCCAGAGTTTAATCGCTATTTTCGCGAGCGTTTCCGTCACATCCTCGTCGATAATCTGGAAGAACAGACATCCGCCGGCCAACAGTTCGTCTCTAGTCTACTGGACGTGTTACAGTCCGCCGCCCTCGTCTTCGACCGTGGTGGTGGCTACAAACAGCTTCTATCGGCCGACCCGGCAGGCGCGCAACGGTTGGCCTCACAGTGCGCTCGTACAATTTCGTTCGAGCGGCAGTTTGTTAGCCGTCCGGCGCTCATCCACCTGGCCAACGCCGTCGAGCGTCGCCTGCTTAGCATGCACTCTCCAGACAACCTGCCCTCTATAGAACAGACGCAGTTGGCGACCGACGCGCTCCTGGGCGTGGCCACAGGACGCTATCGTCACGAAATGGCCCAGAACGCAGTACAACGCCTGGCGCAGCTGCTGGCGGAACGCAACGTGGAACCTGAAGACGCCGCCATCATTGCCCCTGGCCTGGACGGCGCCCTTAGATTTGCGCTCTCCAGCGCCATGCGCTCGATGGATTTACCCTTTTCGCTCCTGCGGCGGCGGAGCAGCCCGCGCGACGAACCACTGGTGCGCGCCTGGCTGACGTGGCTGGCGCTAGCCCATCCCACCTGGCAACGTCCACCGCCGGCTTATGACGTGGCCGAGGCGCTCGCTTTGACCGCTAAGGGTCTTGACCCGGCTCGCGCCGAGCTTCTGAGCGATGCCCTTTATCGCACGGAAGAAGGCGTGCTAAGCGCTACCGACGAGCTTGCGCCGGAACTGGTGCAGCGGATAGGAGAGGAAGCTGTGCACGCGGTGGAGTCGCTTCGCGGGTGGCTCGAAGACCATGGCGAGCTGACACTCGATGACTTTCTAAGCGAACTGTACGCCTTTTTGCAGTCGGAACCCACCCTCCGGGCACATGAAGAGCAAGGCGCGCCAAAGCTGGCCGATTGGCTGGTTGCACTTGCCGCCCGGTTGCAGCACTCCGCGTCGCCGATGGAGCTGCAAGCGCCACAATCCATCGGTCGCGCCTTTCTCAATGCCATCGATGAGGGCCTTGTGACGACCGATCCCCCGCAGTTGGGAGAGCCACCCGAACGCCGTGGCGTCATTGTTACAACAATACATGGCTACTTGCTTTCTAATGAAATCAGCCGTCTGCAAGTATGGTTCGACGTTAGCAATCCCACATGGTGGGACATTCCACAACAACCGCTCAGCAATCCCTTTGTGTTGTCGCCCGAGTGGCCCGCCGATCGCCCCTGGACGCTTGCCGACGCCTACCAACGTCGAAATGAGATTCTCAGCCACGTGATTCGTGGTCTCTCCGTTCGCTGTAAGGATGGTGTATTACTCTCGGCGAGCACCCTCAACCAGCGTGGACAGCGGCAGGACTCGCCCCTTTGGCGCGCACTGCAACCGCTGATCGACAGCGAACCGGCGAGCAATTAACAGATTCTTGAACCTGCTGACCCCTCCCTATTACGTTGCGACTCCCCTCTCAAGATCGTTTCTGCAAAATTTCACAGAAGGCCAACATGTCCCCCGACATCAAGCCATGCCCGCCCAGGATCACGGGAATCGGCGCCTCCAGAGCAACAGCAGTAAATGCTCGCAACCAATCATCCTCGATCCCGGCTAGGTTGCCCATGTCGGACGCAAAACGGCTAGCCTCGTCCGGCCATAGGCCATGGTGCGCCAGTAAGACGCGGCTGTCGATGAACGCAGCTTCCGCCCACTGCGAGAGCGTGTCGAAGAAAGGCTGCATCCCCACGACTTCCACGTGCGTTGCCAGCAGCGATCGCGCTTCGCCGCGTGCCTGACGCCCACTGGAGACCATGCCCCGCTCTTCCGAGACAACGCGCAGCCACGATCGTGTCACACTGTTTAGCGCAGACCACACATTTGGCGCCAGGCGGCCGGCGATGAAAACGTGACTCGCCGGTGTCGCCAATACGTTCAGCGCCGCCTCAAGCCGCGCAACAGGTAGAGTCAACTTGTCAAGATAGCGCTGCAACTGCTGCCCACCACCGCCGTGCAGCTTCAGCGCCAACAAGTCTAAGGGCGTGTCGATGTCCAGGCGGCTGGCGGCAGTCACCGACTGCGCCTCCAGCGGCAGACCCGCTTCCGCCGATAGGACCCAGCCCAACATATTGTCGCGTGGCAAGCGTTGCTGCCAGGCTCCTAGTATGGACGCCGGCGTCACCGCCAGCCAGTCACTGGCAAACTGGTTGTTCGTAATAGCTAAACGCTCCGCCGCCGCCAGTCGCTGCACGATTTCCTGCAGCATATCCTCAGTCATTAGTGGGGCAGAACCGCCGCCGAGGTATAGTAAGTGCGATACATCGTACGTTTCAGTGATTTGCGCCAACTTCTCGCCTACATGGATGGTGCCTACAGGGCTAGAGATGTAGTCGCTCGTGGGTAGCCCTTGCAAGCCCTCAAGTTCCGGCGACACCAAAATAAGGCGCGATACCGGTGACTGTCGCGCCAGCATTTCCAGCAGGTCGGCAGCCGCAGCGCGCCGCGCACCTTGCACCCAAGTCGCCACCTCGCCCGGGGCTTCTCCCGCGCCCACCATCACCACGGCAGTAATCATCAGGTTTAGATGACCGGCGCGCCAAGCGTACCGGTCATCACCGCGAAACCCTTCACTTGCCTAGTCCATTTCCGGCAACAACAGGCCATAGTCGCCGTCATGGCGCCGGTAAACGACGTTTACATTTTGTTCGTCCGCATTGAAAAAAACAAAGAAGTCATGGCCTAGCAGCTCCATTTGATCCACGGCCTCTTCTGGAGACATCGGCTGCAACGGAAAACGCTTGCGCCGCACGATTTGTGGCCCTTCCTCTTCGGCTTCGAGCTCCCACTCCTCAATCGGTAGCGGCGTAAAGTCCCTCACCTCATCGTTATTGCCCCGCCGGCTGCGGCGGCGCTTGCCACGATAACGGTTTATCTGCCGATATAATTTGTCTACGACGGCATCCACAGAGGCAAACATATCGTTGCTACGCTCTTCTGCGCGCAAAATCGTGCCGCGCTCGTCTCGGATCGTAATCTGCGCAACGTAACGCTCATCTGCGCTACGCGTGCTTTCCTCGGTCAGGTCCACGCGCACTTCTACCAGCGCGGGCATGTAGCGATCTAAACGCGAGGTTTTCTTTTCCACGTAGTCGTGCAGGCGATCCGAAATCTCCATGCCACGACTGTGCATCAAAATCTCCATTGTCGTTCTCCTTAATGGTTTGTCGCCTACGCCATGACGTCCCAGCGACGTTACGGTGCATTCGACAGGTCCAACTACAGCTTCTTTTTGCAGTTTTCGGTACTGTTCACGCAACGCTTACTGTGGCCGGACGGGCAAAACAGAATCCGCGCACACTGGCAGCGCCCTGAGAAAGCAAGGCCTCACCTGCCGCTATCAGCGTTGCACCAGTCGTACACACATCGTCAACTAACAACACATGCCGATCGCGCACGCGCGAATGGGCAGCGAATGCGTCCTTAACGTTTTCGCGGCGTTGCGCGCGATCTAATCCTATCTGTGGTCGCGTGTTGCGTGTGCGCCACAATGCTTCCTCGTCGTGATACAAATCATGCTGGCGGCATAGATGCCGCGCCAGCAGCTTAGACTGATTATATCCTCTTTCTCGTATGCGTTCAGGGTGTAATGGCACAGCAATCACAGAATCACATTCCTGCAACCACTCAGGAAATCGCTCGACCATCAACTGCGCCAATGGCTCGGCCACAGCAAAATAACCGTCGTACTTCAACGCGTGAATGGCGTCGCGGGCAGCTCCCTCAAAAGCGCACACAGCGCGCACTTCGCTCACCGTTCGCCCTTGTGGCCGGCACCGGTTGCAGGCAGAGACAGAGCCGCTCTTGCGCAGTGAGTGCCCACATGCTGGGCAAAATGGATGGGAAAACCAGGTTAGCGTTTGGCGACACGCCAGACAAAAGAGATCGCCAGCCTGGCCACAAGAGACACAGACCGGGGGAAGAATGAAGTTAAGCGCTCTATCGAAAGCGCGGCGAGCCAGGCTCTGCCATGGCTCCCTTTGCGGACTGGGACGGGTGGACAAGCCTTCCGCCTCTAACCTGCCAAAGAGTCAAGCGCACCGCTGCGAATAATCTGAAAACCCGCCGGACCCAGCAGCACAATAAACATCGCCGGGAAGATCAAGAAGACCATGGGAAATAGCATTTTGATCGGCGCCTGTTGTGCCTTTTCTTCCGCGCGCTGCCGCCGTCGCACCCTCATTTGCTCCGATTGAATACGCAACACCTTGCCAATACTCACGCCCAGTTGATCGGCCTGCAGCACCGACGCCACAAAGCTTGTAACATCGGCGACATCAATACGGTCCACCATGTCACGCAGCGCCTGCCGGCGTGATTTGCCTAGCTGCATTTCGTAGATCACGCGCCCAAATTCCAGCGACAGCGGATCAGTCCACTTTTGGTAGACCTTATCCATTGCGCCGTCAAAGGTGAGCCCCGCATCGACACAGATGGTCATGAGATCCAATGCATCTGGCAGCTTCTTGATGATCTCCGCCTTGCGCCGGTCGATCACAGAGCGCAACCAGAGCTGGGGTAGCATAAAGCCCACGCCCGCAAATAGTATCGTGTAGAGGATTCGCCGCGACGTCTCCGTGTCGGTCCGCAACATCATCATGAAGGCCAGCGCAGCCAACACCAAAGTAGCAGCACCCCGAATTGCCCAGAACTCGGCTGCCGACATATTTCTGGGGCTGCCGGCTAGTTTTAGTTGCTGCGCAGTTCGTTCCAGCGTCGACTGTGGCGCAAGGCGCGTTACAAAACTGCCAATGGCTCGCAGCATGGGGACGAAAATACGGTCGGTGATCGGCAAGGATAGCTCGATCTCTTCAATCGAAACCGCTTCCTCCCGCGCGGCGTATTGGTCAATACGCACGCCGAGTGGATCTTCTTCAGCGCGACGTAGTAGGAGAACGCTGGCAACGATCAGAATGAACGCAAATGCACCTGCGAGTAAAATAAGTGGACCAGTCATCTACAAACCTCCGCATTCAAGACGCTCACACGCATGCTTAAACCTCGATATCCACAATCTTGCGCACTGCCAAGATTCCCAAGAGGATCATGAAACCACCGAGGCCCAAAACCAGCCAGCCACAAGGCAACACACCGGGGATAATGAACGGCGCTTCATTCACGAGCATTTGCCCGCCGTACTCAGGATTAATGGAGTACAGGACGACCGCCAACCCAATGGGCAAGAGGCTAATAATCCAGCCCGTCAGCCGACCCTGTGCCGTCAGGGTTCGGATCTCACCCTTGATACGCACGCGTTCACGAATCGTATAACTGATGATGTCCAGAATTTCGGCCAGGTTACCGCCCACCTCACGCTGGATGTTCACCGCTGTGATAATCAGATCGAGATCTTCGCTCGGCATGCGGCGCAACATGTTGGCCAAGGCTTGATTCAGACTTAACCCCAGCCGGACCTCCTGTACCACGCGTTCAAACTCCCTCGATACAGGAGGAGGCAACTCCGTAGCAATCGCTTCCATGCCCTGCAATACACTGTAACCAGAGCGCAAAGCGTTTACCCAAAGGTTCAGCGTATCACTCAGCTGTCCTTCAAACGCATGGAGCCGCCGGTTCGCTGCAAACCCCACGTACATTCGGGGAACGCGCAAGCCGATGATGAACAACAACGTAACGAGAACCAGGTTCAAATCAAATACGAAGTACGCTATTCCGGCGATGGCAACCGCGGCGACCGCCTGCAGCAAGATGTACTCGCTGACGCGCAGTTTGAGATCGGCCATCGCGATGCGCTTGCGAATCGGCTCGAAGAAGCCTCTGTCCGAAAGCGCCTGGTCCAAGCGATCGGCGACATCCGCCTGTTGGACCTCGTACTCTTCCGGATCGATCATCTCGACGTCGCCTGCAGTAACGAACTGCTGCATGCGCTCGTTCATTTCGCCGCGCCCACCACTCAGCAGCGCGATGCCCGCTCCGAACATCATTAACAATGCAATTGCGCCAATCAGAATTAATATTGCTGGCGACATGAGTTAGTCCTCCGCTTAGCGCCCGCGAACGCCAATGCCAAATATTGAAGGCGGCAACATGATACCGGCCTCGCGAATCTTATACATGAACTTCGGTCGCAGTCCTGTCGGTCGCAGACGTCCAATGACCTTACCATCTTCGATGCTTGTCTGCTCGAACCGGAATATTTCTGACATCGTAATTACGTCGCCTTCCATGCCCTGCACTTCGCTAATGGAAACGACCTTACGAGAACCGTCGCGCATGCGATCTGTGTGAACCACCAGATCAAGCGCAGACGCGATCTGCTCGCGAATGGCCCGGTGCGGCAACTCCATGCCTGCCATGAGGACCATCGTCTCTAGACGGGACAATGCGTCGCGCGGGCTGTTGGCGTGTAGCGTGGTCAAGCTACCGTCATGGCCCGTGTTCATAGCCTGCAACATGTCCAACGCCTCACCACTACGAACCTCACCTACGACAATGCGATCGGGTCTCATACGCAGCGAGTTGACGACGAGATCTCGAATCGTGACTTGACCGCGCCCTTCCACATTAGCAGGTCTCGATTCCAGCGTCACCACGTGTTCCTGTCGCAGCTGCAGCTCCGCCGCGTTCTCGATTGTCACAATGCGGTCGCCGTCCGGAATAAAGTTTGAAAGAATATTGAGCAGGGTCGTTTTACCAGAACCAGTACCGCCCGACACCACAATATTTAGCCGCGAGACGATACAGGCACGCAAGAAATCCACGGCTTCCCGAGTTACTGATCCAAACTCAATCAAATTATCAATCGTAAGCGGAATCTTAGAGAAAAGACGAATTGTCAACGTTGGCCCATTAATTGAAATGGGCGGAATGACTGCATTCACACGTGAACCGTCAGGAAGGCGAGCATCGACCATAGGCGCGCCTTCGTCAATACGACGGCCTAGTGGCGCAACGATACGGTCGATGATGCGCATCAGATGCTCCTCATCTTCAAACAGGGTGCTTACCCTCTGAAGCTTGCCGTCACGCTCGACATAGACCTGACGCGGCCCATTCACCATGATTTCTGTAATGCCTTCCACGTTTAGGTACTTCTCAAGCGGCCCAAAACCCAGGATTTCTGCCACAATCTGCTCGAATAGCACGCGCTTCTCGTTGCGGCTAAGTACGATTTGTTCGTCCACCAGCATCGTTTCAAACATTTCCTGGATCGTCGTCCGCACTTCCGCCGTTTGCGTAATGTCGATACTGGGATCGAGTTCCGCTATCAGCTTCTGCTGGATGCGGTTCTTGAGATCCACAAACGCGTCACGCGATCCCGTGCTGGGCGATGCCCGCTTCACGCGCAGTTCTTGCAGTTTAGACGTGCCTTTCTTGGACGAGTCCTGCTCTTCTTGATTGTTTTCGATTCGTTTTAGTAGTGACACGTTGTTTCTCCCATTACCTATCAACTATATATAAATTCTAACCAACGACCTCAGACCGGCGCCCAAAGCCAAAGATTCGCTTTAGGAACGGTACCTTCTTCGCCTTTTTCGCTTTGTCTTCGATTTCCTTATCGGGATCGAACTCAGTTACCGTCAGTTCGGCCAGGTGAGTTAGGGCCACGCCAATCGACCGCTTACGTGCCTTGCTGGTGACCAGAGGACGGCCCTGGTCGGCAGCGCGCGACACCGCATCCTCGTCGATCGGTATCGTCGCAATGACCGGCCGTTTCAGCGTGTCGCCAATATCTTTAACAGAAATACCCAGTTTATCCGATTCTCGGTTAACGATCAGCAATACCTTGCTGCGCTCATAATCCAGGGTAACTGCCAGGTCGAAAAAGCGGCTCACGTTCTTCAACGTTGGCAAGCTCTGCTGTGTTACCAAGAAGATGCGATCCGACATATCCAGCATGGCTAACGCCACATCATTCAAGCTCGAACTATTGTCAATGACGATATACTCAAACTGCTCGCGCAGCAGTTCAATCAACGTCTTTATTTTTTCCTCGCTAACCAGATCGGCCATCTCCGGCCTTGGCGGAGCCATTAGCACCCGTAGTCCACTCTGGTGTTTTACGAGTACGCTACTGACGAGATCCGCGTCAATTTCAACCATGCGATCCATAAGATCGGCGATCGACGTCGATGGCTTTAGATCCAGCATTATGGCGACATCGCCAAACTGGAAACTGCCGTCAATGAGCAAGGTGCGATGACCCTGGTCCGCCAACGCCACCGCCAGATTAACGGCGATAGTTGAACAGCCGCTGCCCCCTTTGGGACTATAAACCGATACGATTTTCGCTTCCTGCGGCGGCGCGGCCGCGCGACCGGCTTGCTCTACGCGTTCCATCACGGCCGGTTGTGGGGCCTCTCGCTGGGCCGGCCGCATTGTATTCACACGCCGGATAGCCGATACCAGTTCGTCGCCCGAAAAAGGCTTCATCAAGAAATCGCGGGCGCCGGCCAGCATTGCGCGACGCAGATAGTCTGCCTCGCTTTGAACTGACATGATGATGATTTGCGTGGAAGGGACGTGTTCGACAATTGCCTGGCTGGCTCCGATACCATCCAAACCCGGCATATTGATGTCCATCAGAACGATGTCTGGGCGGTGCTGGCGGGCCAATTCTACAGCCTGTTCGCCATTCCCCGCCTGGGCGATAACCTCTATATCCGACTCGAACTGAAGCAACTTACGCACATTCTCTCGAGTCTCAGGAAGGTCGTCAACAATTAGCACGCGGATTTTGTCTGCCATTCGTTATCCCGCAGTAACCTCTATTTCTAGTGAATCAAACAACTGGCGGCACGGTTTTTATACCGTTTTCCTGTATCCCATCATACATTGCGCAGGGTCAGTGTCAAGCAACTTTAGCGCTATAGGTACTAATGTCGCATCTCGAGGTCAGAGCGCCGATTGTGGGAGAATGGAGGGGCGGTGTCGGATTTCTGCCTGAAACAAAATGGCCCTATCAGTATGATAGGGCCCTTACAATACTATACTGAAGAAGAACTGTCGATGATTAGGCGCTCGTCATCGCGCTGGTGATGCGGCTGAAGACGTTGCCAATCTGCGGGCCGAGCAGGGTCAGGATTGCGATTACGACAATGGCTACGAGAACCAAGATCAGAGCGTACTCTACTAGACCCTGACCATCCTCACGGTGTAAGAACAACATGATGCTTTACCTCCTTAAGATAAAAGCGATTGAAATAAACAGAATCTCTGGACAGTTTTCACGTTGCGCGCGTTTGCTGTCCTTATATTACACATTCTAACCTTACAAAAAGTCTGACACAATAGGATGCTAGTACTCTATTTGCCGGCATTTTCCGCGAATCCCTGTTCCAGATCGGCCTCTTCCTCGGGCCCCAGCGGAATAACGAACTCGGCGCGTGACCCCTGGCCGATACTGCTCTGAATGTTCAACTCGCCGCCCAACATCTCAATGCGCTCCCGAATCGTAGCTAACCCGATGGTACGATTTGGCTCAGAGCTGTTCATCACCTCATCTACGCTGAATCCACCACCATTGTCTTCGACCACGGCCAGCAATCGTTCTTGGGTTAAATCTAGCAACACCTGTACCTGCGTTGCCCTTGCGTGGCGCCGCGCATTGTTCAGAAGCTCCTGCACCGCCCGGAAAACCGTAATCTCTATGTGGCCTTCCAAGCGCCGTTCCATTCCCGTGACCGTAATCGATATTTGCGGGCCGTCTTTCTCCTGTAACGTTTCCACGTAGCGGCGTAATGTCGGAACCACGCCTAAATCGTCGAGCATCATGGGCCGCAGCTCAAAAATAAAATCTTTCACAGTTTCGAACGTGGTTGCAGCAGTCGCCTTTAAGGCATTCAGCTCTGCGCGAGCGCGATCCGGATTCTTGTCGAAAAGTCGCTGGCAAATCTCCGCTTGCAGAATGAAATTGCTGAGCGAAGAGGCTGGTCCGTCGTGCATGCGCCGCACCAGGCTCTGGCGCGCCGACTCTTCTACCTGAACCACGCGCACCACATTGGACTGATCCTGCGAGATGCGGCCGGACGATGTACGCGGCAATACGCCACTTCCCTCACTCAGTTCCAGCAATTTTCGTTGCAGCTCGGCCAGCCGTTCCAGGTTGCGTTGGTCGCTTTGCAACTTTTCCAGCTGGCCCCGCATTGTGAACAAGCGTTGCTGGGCATTTTGCAGCGCTTCATACCCCTCGCGAATGTCTTCACGCGGCACCGTATCGAAGTTGGTCTGCAACTGACGGACGTAATTACTTACCTGGGCGTTCCGTTGCGCCAGGCGCTCGACCTCAGCCGCGCTCTGCTTGATCAGTACGTCGATCTCGCGTAGCTGTTTCTGAGTCTGTTCGTATTCGTTATAGATGTCTTCGATGAAGGATTTGAATGAGAACTCTTCTTCGGCGGTGTTAACCACGCATATTCTCCAGGCGCACCCAGCCGCGGCTGAGCGCGTACACGGCTGCCTGCGTGCGGTCATCGACGCGCAGCTTGCGCAAAATTGAAGTCATGTGATTCTTAACCGTCTGGTGGCTAATGCCCAGTTTGAAGGCGATCTCTTTGTTGCTCAACCCGTGCGTCACGTGTTCCAAAATCTCCATTTCACGCGGCGACAGAGGCACCAGATACTCTTCAAGGTCGGCGCCTATGGCCAGGCCCATCTTGCCAACTTTCTCCTCTAGCCACGCCACGACCTCGTCACTGGACATCACCTTCTCGCCGACCACAAAGTTGCCTTCGTGAACTGCCAGGATAATGCGAATGAGAGCCTCTGGGGAGATATCCTTGGGGCAATAAGCGGCTGCGCCAACGCGCAGAGCATGGAATACTTGCTCCGCGTCGTCATAACCGGTGATCATGACAAAGTTCGTATCAGGTCGACGTGACTTAATCTCCCGCGTCACCTGTAAACCGTTCATTGTCGGAAGATTAATGTCCATCAGGATAACATTTGGCCGCACTTCATCAGCCACCTCAATGGCCTTTTCACCATCTGCAGCCTCGCCCACCACCTGGATTACTGACTCAGTTTCCAATACGTCGCGCAACCCCTGCCGGAAAACGGGATGGTCGTCGACGATCATGATACGAATAGTTTCTGACACTGCTACCTCCGGGACGGAACCTACTTTGAAGACTGGGCGCCGGGGCTAGGCTACAACCCCTTGACGAGATCAGTATACCATAGAGAAGAAAGCGGTAGCAAACCTCACGCATGGTACTATGTTGCTATTCTTGAGCATGTAGAAGTAGTAAAAAACGGTCAGCGACCACCCGGTAACGCATATACGGCCATATTGTTCAAGCCTTGCTGTCGCGTCCATTCGTAGCCAGTGTCGTAGAGCAAGCGCACCTCTTGGGCCGATGTCAACGTTTCGTAGGGCCAGCCCGGTGCGGTAACCAGATATTGCGCATCCGACCCCCTCACGTAGCGCGCCAGTGCCTCCTCATCCTGCAACATGGGTATCACTTGCGGCGAAACGAGCCCAGCCAAATCAAGAATCGGTCGCCGTGCGAAATAGCCAAGCGCCCCGATATCGTGCGCGGCTATCATCGCCTCTTCCAGCGTATTTTCGCGCAGCCAGAGAGCAACATCTACCATTTCGTTCTCCACGAAGGCCACGTCTTCGGCATAGGCCACAGCACCAAAGAAGAGAAAGAGTACCAACAACACGACAAAGGACATGGTGGCAGTCTGCCCCACCAACCGTCCTACCCGCCCCTGCATTCGCAACTGGCCCAGAATTGCTTTCCACCCTGCCAGGCCAAACAAGATCCATACCGGCATCGCTGCCCATAGGTAGCGCCCGTGCTGGTAGGTGACCGGAAGACGTATCGCGTAGGCCAATACGTGTCCCCCTGCCCACCACAGCGGCGCCGTTCGCCACAGACGCCGCCGCAACCAATCCTCTCGCAGAGCTCGCCATCCGCCCAGCACCAGGCCTGGCGCCAAGAGAAGATGCGCACCACTCACGCCACGCCAGCCGCTCTCGGGTCCACCGAGGCTGAACAAGAGAAGACGTAGAAAGCGCAAGTGAAGCGGTTCAGCCAACAGCGCCGCGTACTCCGTCTGCTTGGCGTAGAACGTGTTGGGCCACAGAACGTCACTGACGGTCAGATTGAATATGAAGTAGGGGATCAGCGGGACGAGGGCCGCCACACCATACCGGGCCACTTTCCACCACTTTTTTTGCAGAAGCAGCGCGACTGCCACCAGCGCCGCCAGGATAACACCCTCGGGCCGTGTCAGTATCAACAGCCCGGCAAGTAGTCCCAGGCCGATGCCGCCTGCCTCTCCTTCCAAAAAGCGGACCAGTAGCACAAATCCCAGAGCGATGAAAAACAACGTCTCCATCCCGCTCCCTGCTGCCCACACCAGCGGCCAGCTCAGAGCCAAGACGCCGCCTGCCACCCAATCGCTCTCTGCCTGCGCCGGCCAGAGAGCTCGCCACACTCGCATAGCCGTCCACACTAGGAACAGAAGCGACAACGTACCGAGCATATAGGGCCACCACAGGTCAGGCAGCGGCAAAAGATGACCCGGCGCAAGCAACAGCGTCCACAAGGGTGACGTCGAACCCGCGCTCACGGTTCCGGGAGCGAATTCCAGCCTCCCGCTCTGCGCCAGATTGCGCGCGTAAGTTTGGTGAATCCAGCCATCGTCGAGCGGGAATCCGGGTCCTTGGCCCGCCGCCGAAAAGAGAATAAAGGAGAGCACAGCAAGCGCGCCCGCCACGTACGGCACCCAACGCAACACGCGGCAGCGGCCGCTGCCGCGTCGCTTGACTGCGCTCACTGTCTACTCTCCATCAGCGCTTCGCCTGGCAGCCGATAGAGGAGAAAACCGTCGCCAAAATCGCGAACCAGCTCCAGAGACACGCTTCTATCCTCTCCTTCGTAGAGCTCAGTCAAAGGCGCGGGCATATCCGGATCCATTAACAAGTGGGTCGCATCAAATTGGCGCGCTACCTGCAGCATAACTTGCGGCGGTTCGTTTGGCGTGGCGATTGCTGCCAGCCCGGTGTGATAATGCAGCCCGGGCGGGTCGCCGGTCATCACGATTGCATTCTGAGGCAGAATGCCACCCACGTCAAGGTACAGCATCGCCAACTCCCTTCGCAGCGGTTGCGTCGAGGCCACAGCAACGGAAATGGCGAACGCCATGAGTAAGAACGAAACGTGGAAAAACCGTTTTGCCGTTTCGGGCCGCCAGCGTGGCCGCCGCGCCGCGATCCAATCGACGCTGTATTCGATTCCCGCCGGAACAAGGGCCATGGCCCAGGGCCACAATGCAGTCGACGAGTGCAGCAAGCTGCCCCGCTGTCCGGGAAATGTGAACACCAGCGTCATGGCTACGAAAAGAATGACGGCGTACCAGGTCGCCGCCTGCAAATAGCGTTGCCCCGCCACCCGGCGGCGGCTCACGACCCACGCTTGCACGGCAAAGAAACTGAAAACGGTCAAACCAATTACGACCGCGTAGGTCTGCAAGGCTAACCAGATCGCCTCGAGCTTGGAAGTCAGAATATTGCGCCAGCCCCACGCCAAATACTGCTGCAAGTTGAACTGTCGTCCGTATGAGAACACGTCATCGTACACGGTCAGAAATACCGTTTGCGAACCGACGGTGGATAACGGCTGGCCCGTGACAGTCCACGTCCGGTACAGCCAGGGCGCCATGACGAGGAAGTACCCTACAGCCAACAGCGCACCGCCGCGCCAGGGGAAATTGCCCTGTTCGCGCCACCGATCACGTGCCTGCAACAACCACATCAGGCCGGCTACGCCCAGAATGAGCAACCCATCCGCGCGCGTCAGATGCGCCAGACCCGCTGCCAGACCCGCCAACAACCACCAGCGCGCGTTGGCCGCGTCCGAGAGTGCTTGCCGCCGCGCCATGGCCAGTGCCAATAGACAGCCGCCACCCACCCACGCAAACAGAACAAACGTTGTGGGCTGCACCCAATACGCCGTATAGTAGCCGCCCGCCATCGTAAACAGCGCCGCCACCCGCGCCTGCCGCCGCTTCTTAAAAAGCTGCCAGCTGATAGTGTAGCCTAATAGAGGCAAGAGACCTGCCATTAGCCAGAACGGGACCTGCGCAGCGCGAAATGAGTCACTCAGCGCATACCCGGCGGCGGCAATCATCGAGGTTAGCGGCATCCAGTACGTGTGACTTGGCGTTGGCAATCCCTGGGGCTCGTCCAGGTACTGCCAGATGATCTCTTCGGTAAATCCATAGCCCTCGGCCAGCCGCTGTGCGTTTGTCGTATAATAATAGGCATCAAAATAGGCCGGGTGTTGCAAACGCAGAGCCCAAAACGCCTGCACAATTAGACCCAACAGAATAATCCACCACCACTCGCGCAACCAGTAAACGGCGCGGCCTGCTTTCCCGGAATTACTCACAACCTCTTTCTCTTGCTTAACCATCACGCACAAACACCCGCGCCATCTCGTCGCTATAAACTTCCCGCCAACCGTCTACTTCGGCCAACATCGTCGCCAGTCGCGCCCGGCGCCCGACCAGCACGTATTCCACATCGTACTGCTCCAGCGGTTCGCGCCAATCTGACTGCACCTGCGCTGCCTGCTGGTAAAAGAACAGAAAATCGTCGCCGTAAACGTCGGCCCGTCCGTCTACAAAGACGGGAAAGCCACGCCAGATCAGATACCCACCCCAACCGTAGTCATTAAAGCCGCGCGCGTTTTTCAGCCCTTCCCCTTCCAGAAAATCGACCGCGTCCACCGGATA
This sequence comes from uncultured Ardenticatenaceae bacterium, assembly GCA_964432035.1. GTDB lineage: Bacteria > Chloroflexota > Anaerolineae > Promineifilales > Promineifilaceae > JAAYYY01. Next base: position 2,611 of record CAYSMQ010000020.1, on the reverse strand, counting down.
ACGCGCCGCCACGACCTCCTCATTACCCGCAATTGTCTGGCCTACCCATAGCGCACCCGCCAGCAACACGATCACAAGCAGAACGAAATTGACCGCCAACAGTGCACGCCCGGCAGGTCTGGCGCGGCTAAGCCGCTGTGCGCCTTCGCCTCGCCATCTCAGCCAGAGTTGCCAAAGGGCGCGCGACACAATGGGCGCTGCCACGACGGCAAATAATGGAATATTACGCGCCGAAATCAGGCCCGCAGCGCCTGTGCCCAGAAACAGAAGCGCGTCGGTCACTTCTGGGCGCCCGCCAAAGGCCCAGGCTAACACGCCCAGTAGCAAAAGACCGGCAAACGGCCAAAAGATGGTCAGTCGCAATTGCGGCGGATGCCACTCCTGAATGAACTGCTGCATAGCCGGACTGCTTAACGTCTCAAAGGGATAGACCCACAACTCAAATCCGTTTGGATTCAAGGCCGCAGCCAGCAGACTGCCGACAGCTGCCAATGCCAGTGCGCCAACTGGGCGCGCCGTTGTCATCGTGCGGCTCTCCGCTGGCAGCCGCCTGCCCAAGACACGCTCCGCTGCGTCGCCAACGGCATAACCCGCCAGCAGCGCCACACCTGCCAGGTACCCGCTGTGCAGATTAGCCCAGAGGGCGGTCAAGAGAGGAAACCACCAGAAGGCTCGCGTACCAATACGACCGTGTCTGACGCCTTCCACAATAAATACGAAAAGTGCCAGGAAAAAGATGTTGAACATCTGCGGTCGCGCGCCCCAAGTTGGCGCCGCCGCGAACGCAGCGAGCAGACCCGTAAAGGCTGCCAGAAACGGACGACCCGCGCTGCTGGCATAGACGAGCCCGAAGGAGGCGGCAATTACGAAGGCAAAAACTAGGATAAGCGCCGGCAATCCCCCGGCCTCATACAGTAACCACATGAGCGCCTGTGAGAGCCACTCGTGAGTGATCCACACGTGCTCCGTTACCGTGTGCGAGAAGACATCCTGGCGCGGGATACCATGTTGCCAGATATAGTCGCCGGTGCGTAGGTGCCACCACATATCAGGGTCCAGCGTGGGCCGCACAGCAACGACGAAGAGAGCTATTCCGTACAAAAGCACAAACAGCGAGCGCGTATTGAGCAGACGAACCGCCCACGTCTCCTGTCCAGACGCGACGTCAGTCGCCGTTATTTCTGGCTTTGTCATAGCTGGCAATATTGGCCGGCGCTAAAACGTCTCGGATTCAAACTCGGAGGGCAAAGACCGTAAACAGATCACCCATATTCACTGGCACGGCGACTTCATCCAGGCCCAGGCGCCTGCTCAGCGAGCGCGCCCAGGCGCCTAACAGAGGACTCAAACCCTGGAGCCGTGTGGCAAGATAGCCCAGACGCAAACAACGACCCTGTGCGCCCGAGGCCAGTATTTCAAACCCCTCCTTCTGTAACATCTGCCGCAATGTTCGCTCTGAAAAGTAGTGTATATGCATGTCCATCAGCCAGGGCCAGCGGCGGCCCATCAGACGCGCAAAGAAGCTCTCCACGTTCATCGTGTGCACCGCCAGCACGCCACCCGGTTTAAGTAAGCGGTTTGCATGCGCAAGCTCCGCCGGTGGATTTTCGACATGCTCGATGACGTCCCACATCGTAATGACGTCAAAGCTCTGCGGCGGCACGTCGATAGTGGCCTGCGTTCCCTGCATCACTGGCAAACCGTGACGCCGTGCCACATGCACCGCCCATTGCGACGGTTCGACACCTCGCGCGTCCCAGCCGGCCTCTCGCGCCACCTCCACAAACACGCCCGTGTAAGCGCCGACATCGAGCAAACGTCGACCTTGTCCCGGGCCAGTAAACCGCTGCAATGACTCCAGATGCCGCCGAAAGGTCAAGACGCGTCCCACGCGCTCGCGCACGTAGATCTCATCCTCGACGGCTTCATAGGCATCAAGTAACTCCCGACCCGTCCAGCGCGGGTTGGCGTAAACGTAGCCACAGTAACGGCATTGTACAATTTGTGGATGTCTACCGTAGCCCGAACTCGTGCAACGAAAGGCGCTGGCGTCAGGCTCGCCACTGCCATTCAGCGTTGCCGGAAATCTCACCTGCCAGTCGTCGCGACCACATAGGCAGCAGTTAACGTACTCAGTCTTCATGATGACGATGAGGATGAAGTCATAGGTACCGGCGGCCGCCGAGGTTCTCCACCCCGAATGCGGCGCACAAAAAGCCGAAGCACCGTGTACTGCGCCTTAAAAACCTCTCTCCGTGAGATTTTCGTTTTCCCCTTACGGCGATCCTCGAAGATGATGGGCACCTCGCCGATCGTCCACCCGCGTCGTTGGCACATAAAGAGCATCTCCACCAAGAACGAGTACCCGCTGGAAAAAATCTCGTCCAACGGTATGCTTTGCAGCACCTCGCGATGGTAAAGGCGGAAACCGGCGGTCGCATCGCGCGCCTCTAAGCCCAACAATGTGCGCGCGACAAAGTTCGCCGTGCGGCTCAACAGAATTCGCTTCCAGGTGCAGTTGCGTGAGCCGCCACCGTCCACGTAACGCGAGCCGATGACCACATGTTTACGCTCCGCCAATTGCAACATATCTGGTATGTAGCGCGGATGG